>JANLSA010000219.1:0-14769 GCA_031362085.1 Bacteroidota bacterium
AGATGCAATCGTTGCAGCATTTGAAGTGCCAAACCAATTACAAGTGGCAATTGGTGTATTGCCACCATTACCATTTCTATTAATGGCATTAGTTCCTGTACCTGTAATGCTATTTAATGTATAAGTGCCATTAAAACTGGCAGCAAGGATACCTTCACCATTAAAATTATTTATGATGTTGTTTTGAATAGTAAGTTGTGGCAATGGCCCAAAATCAAGCCCCGCAAAAATTCCTGCATAATAGCTGGTGGCTTTGCTGATAGTATTATTGCGTATAGTTGCCGTTAACCCGCTTCCCTGGCAATTAACACCAATTCCTGTTGGTTCCATTATATTATTCTCTGTAACTGCATTTTTAATGGTTGCATCCGGTATTCTGAAAAACACACTTTGCCCGCCATTAACAAGTTTGCAGTTTTTTACACTACCTCCTGTTTGAATCATAATCGTATGACCATCACCTAAAGTTCCGTTAGTTGCTGTAAGATTGCTTATGTGCACATCACCAATACCCTGTGTTGTTTGAATTAGTGCATATTCAGTAAATGGCCCGGGAGGAGCCACTAGCTGAGAGGAACTAGTAATAAAAGTGAGGGTTTGCCCGGCACCAATAATGGTAATGCCTTTATCAATTGTTACCTGCCCGGTATAAGTTCCTGCATCTACATAAATAATATCATTGGCTGCGGCTGAGTTTACTGCATACTGCAACGTAGCAAACGGAGCGGCAGCTGTTCCTACATTGGCATTATTTCCAACTGCAGAAGTGAGCACATCTCCAGATGTGCTGTTGTCATTTACATAATAAGTGGTTTGTGAATAGGCTGCATTTAATAGTAACATTAATGCAAGGGCGGAGTAAATACGCTTCATAATAGGTGTTTTATTAAAAGAATGGTGGCTTGTAAACTTTACAAATAATAAATAAGGTGCAACTAATGAATTTTGATGGTGGCTTTCAACAGGTATAAGACGGGAAATAAAAGGTAAAAACACGGTTCATTATTCTACTGATTAAAAGTAATTTGGCCTTAAGAACCAACCAATAGCCATTTATGGCTATTGGGTCTTATCTTTAATGATACAATAAAAACCAATTTTACTTCTGAAAATGTCCACCAAAGCCACCACGTATGAGAAGTATCTTCAGATTGTTTCGGGTTCTTCGGGAATAAAAATCTCTAACGAAGAGTCAGGAATAATCATAGATCGATTTCACTCCGCTAATGATATTCCTTCACATTTTGCCCCTGTTACTTATATGCTCGACTACACATCCAAAAAGTACTTGTATGTGGATGAGACATGCTATAACCTGCTCGGCTATAAACCGAGCTATTTTATGGAAGGCGATCTTGAAAATTATACAAGCAAATTGCATCCGTTGGACTTTGATATTCTCAACAACAAGATTTTTCCTGTAAACTTTGATTTTATAAAACAAGTGCCTGTTGCTGACTACCCCGATTATATTTTCTCCTACAATCACCGGTCACAAAATGTTAAAGGAGAGTATGTGAAAGTATTGCAACGTAATTCCTTTATACCGGGTCAAAATAATGATTTACCAGCCGGCGTTATCGGTGTTGTCTTTGATATATCCCACTTTAAAACTGATGATAGTATTACTCATACTATTGAGAAAACCGTGTCATGCAATGATTCAATAGTTAACGAATTAATTTTAAAGAAAACTTTTCCTGTTTATAATTCCAACCTTCAACAGGAATTAAGTCAACGGGAGTTGGAGATACTCAAGTATATGGCTAATGGCTTTAACAGTAAGCAAATTGCCGGTAAATTAAATCTTAGTATCAACACCATAAATAATCATCGCAAGAACATGCTGCAAAAAACAGATTGCAAAACATCCTCCCAGCTTTTAAAAAAAATATTTAATGACGGAATACTTTAAATTAGTGTAGCAGATGCCTATTAACGCTTCCACATACGAACAATATCTTGATCTTGTCAAAGGCTCGTCTTCGGTGCGAATAAAACAGGAAACAGAGCTTATTGTTAAAAGATTTCAGCAACGTCGCAAGGTTGTTTCCCGGTTTGCCCCCGTTACGTTTGTTGTGGATTTTTCTACAAAAAAATATATTTATGTTGAAGAATCCTGTTTTGATTTGCTTGGATTTACTTCCAGCTATTTCCTGGAAACGAACCTTAAAACATATCTTGATAAATTTCACCCAGCCTATAATGAAATAGCTAATACAAACATATTTTCTAATAATCTTACCTTCTTAAAATCAATTACGACACATCAATACGCCGATTATGTTTTCTCCTATAATTATAAAATAATGAATGCGGCGGGTAATTATATAAATGTATTGCAGCGTTTCTCTTTTGTCCCAGGTAAAAAAATAGGAGAACCAAGCGGTATTATTGGAGTTATTTTCGATATCACTCATTTTAAAACTGACAATACTATTGTGCATACAATAGAAAAGACAAGCCGCTATCATGATGAAATAATAAATACACTTGTTTATAAAAAAGTGCACCCGATATATGAAGTTCCTTCTTTACAGTTAATGAGTAAACGGGAACTGGAAATTTTAAAACTAATGGCTGATGGGTTTAGCAGTAAGCAAATAGCCTACAAATTACATCTTAGTATAAACACTATCAATAATCATCGGAAGAACATGCTTCAAAAGGTAAATTGCAAAACATCCGCTGAATTGCTTAATCATGCACTGAAGCATGGTCTGTTATAAAGAAATTCTATTCCTCTGAAAGTAACAATACACGATACATGAGTTTCTTTAACCACAAACCGCTTTAAATCTTTCTTCAAGATATTCAGCTAATAGTTGATTAAAAAAGTCAGGTTGATCATTTTGCAAATAATGACCGGCGCCGGGAAGCTTATAAATCTCATTTTTCCAAATAACAAAAGGCATTTCATCCAGATAATTAATTTGAATCAAATTATCCTCCTTTCCAAAAATCAGCTGAACAGGAATTGCCTGATTCTTTAATAATGCAATTCCATCCGAATGTTTTCCCTGAATAATGCTTTGGCCTAAAGCTGAACGAAAGGGAGGTTTTGCCAGAAAAAAATCTTCAGTATGTATAATTATTTCATTGTCATAATTTGATTTAAGTACGCCTGACAGAAATTGTTTCACTGACTCTGTACTTAGTTCATCATGAAAAGAGATATTGTCTCCCGGAACAAGCAGCTTATCAAACCCTATTCCATCTCCTATAATGCATGACCCCAATAATGAAATGCCAGCGGGTGTGACAGAATGACTCAGCGTCTCACTCAACACATTTGTGCCATAAGAAAATCCAACCAAACAATATGGTTTACTTTCAGCTATTTGTTTAATAGCTTCCGCTATGATCTCTCCTGTACTCAGGGGACTATAATCCCATTCAATGCCAGCAGGGATCAAAGACTCACCACAACCTGGAAGATCAAATGCAACAAGATGGTAATTATTAAATAGTTCACTATTGAGTTGTTTATTCCACGTTCTGTGGGACCCGGAATTTCCATGAATAAAAAAAACGGTTTGCCCTGCTTCCGGGTTAATTTCGGAATAGGCTATCCGCATCCCCCTGGCATCGATAAACTTTTTACACATGCTTATTTGTAAGTTTTATGTTGAATTTGAAATAATAGTCTGTCTAAATTCTCATCAATCATTTGAAGATAGTAAATTATGGTTATCAAAAATAATTGTAAGCCTCTGGGGTAATCATCAATATTGAGCTATTTGCAATTTCTTAATCCTGCTCACTAAATCATCTTTCATTATCTTCGCCGCTCACCCCTGTTGTAAAACAGTAAACTACTTCACATGAAAAAGAAATCAACCCAGTTCGACAAGTTTACCAAGAAGAAAAGCAACGCCGCCATCAAAGAAGGATTTAAGCAGGAAAAAAGAAAATGGAAAAAAGAACGGGAAGAATATTTTGATAAACAAAAACAAGCAGCCTCTCTAAAAAGTCGCCAGGCAGCAGAAGGCATTCAGCAACCTGTAATTATTAAAAGAGAGCAGTCATCCGGCACCATGCCATTGAATAAATATATAGCTCATTGTGGCTTTTGTTCAAGACGTGATGCAGCAGAAACGGTGAAACAGGGAAAAGTAAAAGTAAATGGTGTTTTAATACTGGAACCCGGACATAAAGTATCACAAAAAGATGAAGTGATTGTTAATGGAAAGAAGGCTGTAGTTTCAAAAAATTTAATTTACATCTTACTCAACAAACCCAAAGATTATATTACTACAACCGATGACCCGCATGGAAGAAAAACAGTTTTAGATTTAATAAGCCGTGCAACTACAGAGAGAGTTTATCCAGTTGGCAGATTAGATAGAAATACTTCCGGTGTTTTATTATTTACCAATGACGGTGAGCTTGCACAAAAACTGACACATCCCAGCAATGAAATAAAAAAAATATACGCAGTTACGCTGGATAAAAATCTGGATAAAAAACATTTTGATGAAATACTAAAAGGGGTTGTGCTGGAAGATGGTCTTGCATCGGTAGATGTGCTTGCCTATGCTGATTCAAAAGATAAAACTCAACTCGGTGTAGAAATACATAGTGGTAAAAACAGAATTGTTCGCCGCATCTTTGAGCATTTAGGCTACGACGTTAAAAATCTTGACCGGGTGATGTTTGCCGGACTTACTAAAAAAAATGTGGACAGGGGTAAATGGCGTTTCTTAAATGAAAAAGAAGTGAGAGATTTAAAATTTTTTGGGAAGGGGAACCGCTGAATGAAGAATGATTTAAATGATTTCGCTGATGAAAGTTTCAGATTTTATAGTTAATGAAACCAATGACTGGATTGCACTGAACAAACCTTCGGGATTACTATCCATTCCGGACCGGGAAGGAAAAGAAATTTCATTGAAGATCATGTTGATTGAAAAATACGGCAGCATCTTTACTGTTCACCGGTTAGATAAAGGCACAAGCGGATTAATTGTATTTGCAAAAAATGAAACGGCTCACAAATATTTATCACTTCAATTTGAAAACAGAGCTACAATAAAAATCTATCAGGGAATTATAATCGGTTCACCTCAAAATAAAAAAGATACCATCACGGCCCGCATCATGGAGCACCCGGTGAAAAAAGGTTCGATGGTTATAAACCGGAAAGGTAAAGAAGCCATCACCGATTATGAAGTGATTGAAGATTTTGGAATATATTCTTTGATTCAATTTCAAATTCATACCGGAAGAACTCACCAGATACGCATACATATGAAAGACCTTGGTCATCCGATCGTATGTGATGATGTATATGGTGATGGAAAACCAATCCTGCTTTCTTCTTTTAAAAAGAAATTTAACCTTGCTAAAAATGTGGAAGAAGAAAAACCAATCATGGGAAGGCTTGCTTTGCATTCACTTCAACTTAGTTTTTATGATAGCAATGATTCGTTGTATGAATTAGCAGCAGAACTTCCAAAAGATATGAGAGCAACCTTACAGCAATTAAGAAAAAGAAAATCTTAGCAATTCTTCAAAGCCTGCAGTATATCACTGAGTATATCATCCACATATTCCAACCCAACTGAAATACGAATTAATCCTGGTGTAATATTTACTTCCCGTCTTTCTGCTTCAGATAATTTAGCATGTGTAGTACTTGCCGGATGCGATGCAATACTTCTTGTGTCACCAAGATTAGCCGTCATTGAAAGCATTTGTAAACTATTAAGAAATTTTTTGCCGCTTTCTAATCCACCTTTTAATTCAAAACAAACTAATCCACCACCGTTTTTCATTTGCTTTTTTGCAATAGCATGTTGCGGATGGCTTGGAAGAAATGGATATTTCAACCATGTAATCTTATTGTTGCCTGCTAATGTTTTTGCAATATGCAATGCATTAGATGCATGACGTTCCATTCTTACATCTAATGTTTCTAAACTTTTACTCAGCAACCATGCATTAAAAGGAGATAAAGCTGGTCCGCTACTGCGACAGAATAAATAAATATCCTGAATGAGTTCTTTTTTACCAACAATCACACCACCTAATACTCTTCCTTGTCCATCCAGCCATTTTGTAGCAGAGTGAACAACGAGGTCTGCACCAAACTCAATTGGCGTTTGACAAACAGGTGTAGCAAAACAATTATCTACATTCAGGATCAGTTTATGTTTTTTTGCAAGCTTACCCACAAACTCAAGATCAATAATATCCAAACCGGGATTAGTTGGTGTTTCCAGGTAGATCATTTTTGTGTTGGCCTTTATGGCCTTCTCCCAATCTTCAGGCTTATTTGCATTTACATAGCTGTATTCAATTCCCCATTTATGTAAATACTTTGTAATGATGGTATGTGTACTTCCAAAAATTGAACTGCATGATAACAAATGATCACCGCTTTTCAGATTGGTCATAAAAGATGCAAACACAGCACTCATGCCGGATGATGTTGCATAACCAGCCTCTGCTCCTTCCAATGCTACCATCTTGTCTGTAAACTCTTTTACATTCGGATTGCTGAAACGGCTATAAATATTATCATCCGTTTCATCAGCAAAAGCGGCACGCATATCCTCAGCATTATCAAACTGGAAACTGCTGGTAAGAAACAGCGGTGTAGAATGTTCCATTTCATTGGTTCGTTCCGTTTGAATTCGGATAGCTTTTGTCAGCGGATGTTGCTCCATATTATTTGTTATTTCTTACGTTATAATTACAAAAGTAACTCATGCAATCCTTTACTTTGCATTCAGTTTATTATTGATGATAAAAGTATTTAAATACGAAAGAACATTCGTTCTGGAATGCGGAAAATCTTTGCCGGGCATCAGCATTGCTTATCATACCTATGGTAAACTAAATGTGGATAAAAGTAATGTGGTTTGGGTATGTCATGCTCTTACAGCCAATTCGGATGCAGCAGACTGGTGGCCGGGTGTGGTGGGAGAAAAAGGTTTTATCAATCCTGAAAATTATTTTATTGTTTGCGCAAATATAATCGGAAGCTGTTATGGCAGTACGGGTCCTCTTTCTATTAACCCGGAAAGTCAACAACCTTACTTCAGCAATTTTCCCTTAATCACAATCCGTGATATGGTGAATGCACATATTCTTTTACGCAAAGAATTGGGTATTGAAAAAATTCTTTTAGTAATGGGTGGCAGCATGGGCGGTTACCAGGCAATAGAATGGTGTGTGATTGAAAAAAATAGTATAGAAAATTTATTTCTCATCGGTACATCGCCAACAGAAAGTGCATGGGGCATTGCAATACATACTGCACAAAGATTAGCGATAGAAGCTGACAGTACCTGGAAAGATTTAACTAAGGAAGCCGGACAAAAAGGTTTGAAAGCTGCCAGAGCAATTGGTATGCTTACCTATCGTAACTACGGAATTCTTGTTCAAAAACAAACTGACCCTGATGCAGAGAAGATTGACAACTTCAAAGCATCGTCGTATATAAATTACCAGGGAGATAAATTAGTAAATCGTTTCAATGCCTACAGTTACTGGATGCTTACAAAAAGCATGGACAGCCATCATATAGCAAGAGGAAGAGGCGGTAAAGTGGATGCCATTTTAAAAACAATCCAACAAAAAACGTTAATCATTGGCATCTCCAGTGATATACTTTGCCCGCTGCATGAACAGGAATTTATGGCTGCACATATGCCTAGCTCAACACTTGTTGAGATTGATTCTGTTTATGGACATGATGGATTTATTGTAGAAGCAGAAAAAATTTCAGCTACACTTAAAAACTGGCTGGGCTAATAAATTTTCTTAAAGTAATTTTATCAATATTCGTATACTCCAGAAAATAACAAGTACACCTAATAAAATATAAGCTGTTTTCTTTGGCAACCTGCCCGCAAGCCTTGCAGCAATAGGTGCTGCAACTAATCCGCCAATAATTAAAGCAAGGATGGTTTGCCAATGGCTAACACCAATCATAGTAAAAAATGTAAAGGCACTGGCAAGGGTTACAAAAAACTCAGTTACACTTACTGAACCGACTACATATTTATGACTGCGGCCATTATTAATTAATGTACTCGTTACAATGGGTCCCCAGCCCCCGCCTCCGAACGAATCAAAAAAACCACCGACACCCGCAAGTAAGCGATAGCGTTTGAATTTCTTCTGTGGCTTTCTTTCCCTAAAGGCATTTAAAATAAATTTTATTCCCAGTATTAATGTGTAGCCTGCTATTACGGGTCGGATAAAGTTTCCATATTTGTTGCCCAGCATCACCAGCATAATGGCACCGGCAATTGCACCTAAGATTCCCGGAATGAGTAATGCTTTGAATAATTTTTTATTTACGTTGCCGAACTTATAATGACTGTAACCTGATGCACCACTTGCAAACATTTCGGCTGTATGAATGCTACCGCTTATAGCTGCAGGATTAACCCCGGCAGATAAAAGAATGGTAGCACTGGTAACACCATAACCCATTCCCAATGCTCCGTCCACCAACTGTGCACAAAAACCTGCAAGCACCATTATTGGAAATGCCCTGTCCAATGTTTGATACCATTTATAAGTATCATCAGCCATTTTTTGGATGGGTAAATATGAAAAAATAAAATAACCAATCAACATAAATGCAAAAGCCAGTAATGAATAAGTGGCAATTCTTCTCCAGCGGCTGTTATTTTCAGTTTCTTCCACCAATACTTTAGTCAACGCATTTAGCTTTTTAACTTTATATTCAAAATTCCCATTGAGTTTATTTCTTACCTGATGCAGATTTTCAATCACATCATCCAGTTCACCAGGCATCGCTTTATTCAAAACTTCTTTTATTCTTTTGGCAACTGTCGGAGATTTTCCATTGGTTGAAATTGCAATCTTCAGATTTCCTTTTTGTACAATAGAGCCTAAATAAAAATCACATAACTCTGGGGTATCTGCCACATTTACTAAAATCCCTTTTTCTTCTGCAAGTTTTTTTATTTTTTTATGCAATTCCTTATCATCCGTAGCCAGCACAACCAGGTCTTTATTATTCAAATCTGTTTCTTCGAAAAACCGTTGTACCAAATGGCAGGAAGGATGATTTTGCAATAGACTTCTTACTTCTTCTTTTATAAAAGGAGCAACGATAGTAATCTTTGCCTCCGGCGAATTGGAAAGCAATGAATTTAATTTCTCCAAACCTACATTACCAGCACCAACCAATAATAAATCCAGTTCTTCCAATTTCAGAAAAATAGGATACAATTTATTTTTTTGTATCATCTGTTCATTTGACATGCAGTGAAATAATTTTTTGAAAAGTAAATGTGAAAATATGCTGTGATGTGGCTGGCCATTTTATCCATAAATAACCACCCTGAAATTGTGTTGATGAATTTTTTTTAAAAATTGCGGTTGTCTGCACCCTGTTTTGATTGAACGATAATTTCTTGTTCACTTCCTGTATCATATATTCATGTCCAAGAAGCAAACTCCATTTATCATTCAGTGTTTTTGTAACTGACTCCCGGTTACGCATCCGAAAACCAAAATAGGCAGCCCGGTTGTTTGTTTCTGCAAACCATCTTTGTTCGGTACGGAAACGGTTTTGAAATAAAATAGTTTTTGAAAACGGAAGCTGCACATTTACTTCCTGCCACAACCGGAACTCTTTACCAAATTCCCGGTTAAATTTCTGGTAAGAACTTCTTGTATAAAAAAAAGAAGTGCCCGTTGCAATACTCCATTTTTTATTTAATGTATATCGTATTCCAGTTCTGTATAAAAACTGGTAAGCATTTAATGAAGCACCCAGCGTTCTGTATCCGGCATCATTATGCCATTGCCATTTATCATTGATTTGTACAGGCAACTGCAAAGCGAACCAAGCACCCGTGGCCGGTATTTGAGCTGTTGTAATTTTTGCACAAAGAGATAATATAATCAGGGAAAATTTTTTCATATCAATACTCCATTCTTTCAATCCATTCCTTTGCATTTTTTGCTGCATAAGAAATTATAATATCCGCACCAGCTCTTGTAAGTGCTGCCCACACTTCCAGATGCGCTGCTTCACGATTCAGTAATTTTTTTTCTGCTAATGCTTCAATAGCTGCATACTCACCACTTACATGATAAGCAGCAAGCGGCTTTAATGTTTGTAATTTCAGTTTTGCAATTACATCTGTATATAATGCCGCCGGTTTTATCATTAAAATATCGGCACCTTCTTTTTCATCACGTAATGCACTTGCAATGGCATCATTAATATTTAAAGGTGAAAGCTGATAACTCTTCCTGTTTTTTATTCCGTCTGTGTTTGGTGCAGAATGACATGCATCCCGGAACGGGCCATAAAACTGCGAGCTGAATTTGGCTGCATAACTCATGATACTTACATTATCAAAACCCAATGCATCAAGATTGCTGCGTATTGACCCAATCCTTCCGTCCATCATATCACTCGGCGCAATACAATTGGCCCCTGCATTGGCAAGCTGTAATGCATATTTCGTTAATATATCAACCGTTTTATTATTGATCAGCCTGGAATGATCTTCATTCAATATTCCGCAATGTCCATGTGTAGTGTAACTGCACAAGCACAAATCAGCAGCAATCCATACTTCCTCTCCAAAAAACTCTCTCGTATTTTTAATTATTGACACTGCAAATGAAAAATCAAAATTGCTTTCCGATTTAATTGCAGGTATAGGAAATAATAAAAATTTATTTATGCCATTTGCCACACATTCCTCGATTGTTTTTAAAACAGAATGAATGGTGTCAACCTGTACATCATTTAATCCATTCACTAATCTTGGCGAAGCAATAGCTTCATCAACAAACAACGGCTGAATAAAACTTTTGTAAGAAAGTTTTACGGAGGCTGTGAGTTCTCTCATATGTGTGTCCACCCTCAGGCGGCGCTGTGTGAGTGGATAGTATATTTTCTCCATTCCTGAAATGATTTTATAGTTGGAAAAATAATGGGTTCAATACCCGATTGTTTTAATAATTCTGCAGTTTCACCGCCTGCACACAGATGTTTTACATCCGGCTTTGCATATTTACCGTAAAATTCAAATTGCGAATAACTGCTCCAGAATACTGAATCAGCTGCCGATATAATTTTTTCAACCTCATTATTCAGTTTTGGAATTAACCTGTAATTACTTACTGCATTGTATCCTTTCTGTCTCCATCTTATCGCTGCAGAATCATGTGTAAGGATACAAATAGAATTTACTTCAATATTCAGTAAGGGCATTTTTAATGAGGATAATAAAAATTCAAAACCCATAGCATCTGCAGACGCTGTAACCCAATAACCCAGTTTGGCTAATTCAAACCCCGTTTTTGTTCCGGAAGCAATAATTATTTTATTCTCTAAATTAATTATTGATGGCCCCTGTAGAGCTTTATAATTAGCTACAAAAACAACTGCCTCCTGTATTTTAATTTCTTCCTTGCTCCATTCATAATTAAAAAATGCTTTCATTAAATCTGTTGATGAATACATAGAAGCTGTATTAAATTTTTCATCCGGCAAAGGATTCCATTTTACAAATTCTGTTCCTTCGGCATCTTTTCCGGCAGCATACAAATAATTTTCATTTTTTGTATGGAGGGTTATTACCCCAAATTTTTGAATACAACCTGCACCGTATTTAACTGCATCTTTTTTTTCATTAAAACAATCAGAAAATAATTGCTGATCATTTATTTTTTTTAGCACTTCTATTGCTTTCACATTTAAATGATGGGCCTCAGCTACTATGGCACCCTGGCAGGGAGCCGGCACGCATTCTATCAATGGCAGCAGCATCAGCTTTTTATCGGCCAGTAATTCTTTTATCAAAGAAATATCTTCATTACTTTTTAATAGACGATTCAATCCGGCAGTTGCCAGTATTGTTGCATCGTATTCTCCATTATTCAATTTTCTCAATCTTGTTTCTACATTGCCCCGGATTGGTTTTGTTTCAATTTTAATCTCAGTATGTAATTGTGGTAATGCTTTTTTCAGAAACACGGTTGCCATCTCTTCTCTCCGTGGTGAGCAGGTGCCAATGATGATTGTTTCGCCATTTTTTATTTTATCATTGATATCGTTATTAAAAATGGCAACATCTCTTGTATCATCCCGATCAACTACTGCAAATCTGTTTTTGCCAAAAAAATGTTCGCTGCTCATATCCTTTAGAGAGTGAACAGCAATATCTGCTTCACCATTTTCCAATGCATCAAAAATATCCTGCGTAAAAAAATCACTGCCTTCGACAGTATGCAATGGGATTTCCTGTAATTCATCTCCCCTACTACTGCGGGCAATCACTTCCACTTGCAGTTTTGGAAATGCGGATTGTATCTTTTGTTTTACAATATCAATTTGCAAAAGCGACAGCCGGGAACTTCTGCCAATCAGTTTGATTGTTTCTCTATCCAAATGGCTATACGACATAATATTTATTTTTTGATTCAGTCGGACGGGCATGCAATATTTTTTTGAGGCTGTATGACAAGTGATTGATATGTTTTGGTAAATGTTTTGCAGTAATAATGATTCGCAGGCATTCTTCGCCAACCGGAACGGTAGGAAAATTGATAGGTTGAAGATAAATTCCATGTTGTGATAATAATTTATCCGCCACTTCTCTGCAAAGCGTTGCATCTTTTACCGGTATGATCGTAATATGAGATTTGTTCTCGGAATATTCAATTTCATTATTTACCAATGCAGTTCGTAAATTTTTTACATTTTGAAAAACTATTTTTCTCAAATCTTTGTTTTGCTGAATGAGTTGTATACTTTTTGTAGCTGCTGCACAGATTGCAGGAGGCAATGATGTGGTAAAAATAAAACCGCTTCCAAAACTTCGGACGAAATCTATAAGTAAAGATGAAGCTGCAATATAACCACCAAATACACCGATTGCTTTAGATAAGGTTCCGTTTACAATATCAATTTCAAATTGCATGCCTTCCTGTTCCAATATGCCAGCACCTGTCAATCCATACAATCCGACACCATGTACTTCATCCACATAAGTTAATGCATTAAATTGTTTAGCCAATGCTGCAATTACTTTAACTGGAGCAATCGTTCCACTCATCGAATAAACTGATTCAAATACAATCAGCTTTGGTTTTTCAAGCGGAATAGTTTGTAATATTTCTTCCAGGTGCTCTACATCATTATGCCTGAAAATTTTCTTTTCATTTTTACATCCCCGGATTCCTTCAATAATTGATGCATGATTTTTTTCATCAGATATAAAAATAAGTCCGGGAATATTTTTACCCAATGTCTGAAGTGTGGTAACATTTGCCTGGTATGCTCCATTAAATAATAAGGCTTCTTCTTTTTTATGCCATGCTGCCAATATTTTTTCTAATTCCTTATGGTGATTGGTAGTGCCAGAAATATTTCGGGTACCACCGCTTCCCGTTCCGCTGCGGTGTGTGACAAATCCCAGTTTAGCAATAACCTCTTCATGAGTACTCATGCAGAGATAATCATTGCTGCACCAATTAACAGCTGCCTTTTGAATACCTGTTTCATTGTTGTAATAAAAATTGGGGAAATGTTGGGCACTTTTATTTACTTCTAAAAAATAACGGTAGCGTCCTTCATTTTTTAAATGCGTTAACTGATTTTCAAAATATGAATTGTAATTAAACATATTTTCTCAAACTAATTTTCAAAAATATGTATTTCCTACTAAATTGGTAGACTATTTTAAAAAATAAATTAAACAAACAATTGTTATGTAAAAAATAGAGTTACCAATCAATTTACAGTTGACCAAGTTTATTGAAAAAAAGAGGCAGGCTTGAAGTTTTTTTATCGCTATTATTTCTTCGTAAATAGTTTCGGTTGATTTACCAGCAAATAAGACGTAAATTTGAAATACATATATTTCAAAGATGAAACCAACTATCACTATAGAATACTGTCCCAAATGCCATTGGCTATTACGGGCAGCCTATATGGCACAGGAATTTCTCACCACATTTGAAGGTGAAATAAAAGCAATAACCCTGCAACCAAGTCCCGTGAATGGTGATTTTAAAATAAGCATCGATGACAAAAAGATATTTGATCGCAAAGAGTTTGGCGGTTTTCCTGAAATAAAAGAACTAAAACAACTGGTTCGGGATATAGTCGCACCGGGAAGAAGCTTGGGTCATACAGATACGAGACCCCATCATCACAGTAGTCTTTAATCATTTAGCATACTAAAATTATTGCGAACCTGGTCTCCGGATTGGAGAAATGGCTTTAAATAAAGTCTGACACTAAGGTTTCGATACTGAATAAACCTGATGCACAATTCCAAATTGTCAACTTGCCTACCGGCAGGCAGGTTCCTGATTACTAAATCCGAAATACCTTCAACTTTCAGTTGTCACTTTAATTTTTCAGCCCTATATTTGCCGTCCGGTTTCAACCGGAATAAACAAAATTTGTTAACCTTTAAATTTCCATTTAAAGATGTCAGTTAAAATCCGGCTTCAACGCCACGGGTCTAAAAAAAGACCATTCTATTTCATCGTAGTTGCAGATGCAAGAGCCCCCCGCGATGGAAAATTCATTCAGAAATTAGGTACTTACAATCCAACTACGATTCCTGCTACTGTTCTTATAGACAGGCAGAAATCTCTTGACTGGCTGCATAAAGGTGCTCAACCCACCGATACTGTTCGCCGTATCCTGAGTTTTAAAGGAGTTCTTTACCTAAAACACCTATTGCGTGGTGTAACGATGGGATTGTTTGATGATGCAACTGCTATGGAAAAATTTACCAAGTGGAG
>JANLSA010000430.1:0-2293 GCA_031362085.1 Bacteroidota bacterium
GCGAGAATAAACAATGTTTCAGAAATTTGAGAAAGAGAAATTAATATATTACTATGCTTTACTGCAAAACTATCTGCATACTCTGGAATTTTTCCAAAATCGCCAAGGAAAGGATTGCCAAACATATTTGTTATTTGTAATGCAGCTCCCAATAACATTGCAAACAAAAAGAATTTTGCCATCATAGGACTTTTAAATAACTGAAAAGCATCCAATCCCAACCGGGTAGCGAAAGACTTTTTCTCAATGGATTTACTTATTTCAATACGTGGCAATGTAAAACAATATAACCCGGTGAATAAAGCAGCAACGGCCGCAAAATAAAACTGGTTATTATTTTGTGTCCATCCTAATAAATCAACAGCCCATTCTGCTACAATAAAACCTACAGTTCCCCAAACACGAATCGGAGCAAATGATTTTTGAACATCAAAATTATTTTTACTGAGTAAAGAGTAAGAAACTGTATTACTTAAAGAAATAGTTGGCATATAGAAGCAGCTCACAAGAAAAATAGCCCAAAGCATATCACTTCCACTATTAACAGTACTTGCATAATAAAGTGCAGCACCACCGAGAATATGGCAAATACCCAACAACACTTCTGCCCTCACATACTTATCTGCCAAAATACCCATAAGTGCAGGCATAAATAAAGAAGCCCAACCCATGGTGCCATACGTATTTCCAATCTTTAATCCAATATTCGGTTCGCTGCCAAAGCTGATAAACATATACCCGCCTAACGAAATAAGCCAGATACCCCAAACAAAAAATTGTAAAAAACTTAAACCGGTTAATCTGAGTTTTAAATTCATGAGTTCAGTTTTAATAAAAGTTATTGTACTGCTATAAAGAGGGAAGATAGGAAATTTAACAAATAAAGTTACGGGCAACGATTAACAGTAAATTTCCGTTAATGAAAAAAGTATTTCGCTGTAAAAATGACTTTATTCCATGAATCTTATTTCCCGTTCTTAGCGTTATTCTGTATAATTGTATTCCAGTTTTTTCAATTTATTATTCAAAAACTATTTACTTGAAAAAAATAACATCGCTACTATTAACCTCTCTGTTTATTTTAGTTTTTACTCCTACTTTAAAAGCACAAACACAGCCGCTACACCGCATTTGTGCTACGGATGAAAAAGTAAACCAGGTTTTTCAAACCGATCCTGCTGCCAGAGCAAGATTTGAAAATACGCAACGGATGCTTGATGAGAGAATAAGAACTGTGTTGAATAATCAGCAACAAAGAACACAGGCAATTGTAACCATCCCGGTTGTTGTGCATATTGCAATAGCTAATCCTAACCAGGTAACGGATGCAACCGTACAAAAACAATTAGATACATTGAATTTTTATTATGGCACACAACCTATTGGTGACAGTCTGAGAGTTTATACTCCATTTCGTAACCGGTTTGGAAGAACTGAAATCCGTTTTTGCCTTGCACAAAGAACACCATTTAATACTTCAACAACAGGTATTACAAGAACAGCAACTTCATCCAAATTTACTGCACTTGGATCTCATCCAAACACAATTGTTGCGCCGTGGGATGTAACAAGCTATCTAAATATCTGGGTTGTAGATTTTACAGATGGAACGTTAGGCTATGCGCCATTTCCCGGCACCTATCCGGTAGGTAGCCCCAATATTGGATATGTAAACGACTACCGGGCTTTTGGTTCAGGCGCAGCATATTTATATCCATTATATAATTTAGGAAAAACTGCCGTTCATGAAATTGGTCACTTTTTTAATCTTTCACATCCATGGGGCGATAGTGGATCAAACCCATCCTGTATTGCTTCCGATAATTGTTCAGATACTCCGCCTACAGCAGGCTCCACTTTTGGATGCCCCGCTTCACCCTTATTAAACTCATGTTCTCCTATTGATCCGGGTGTCATGTTTCAAAATCACATGGATTATGCAGATGATGCATGTATGTTTTTATTTACAGTAAACCAGGCTACACGAATGACTGCAGCATTAGTATCGCCTGACAGATCCACACTCTTAACTTCGATAGGCTGCCAACCCGTTCTGGGAGGCCCTGTCAATCGTGATATGAGTGTAATAAGAATAAATAATCCGGATGCAGAATGTAATGGAAATTTTACACCAAATGTTACTGTAAGAAATAATGCTCCAGAAAATGTAACAGCCTTTAGTGTTTCATATCGAATAAATAGCGGTGCATATTTAACATCGAATTTTACCGGGCAAAATATCCCAACAAATGGAACTGTTTCAGTTAATCTGGCTGCTGCTTCAACTGCTTTA
>JANLSA010000229.1:0-5335 GCA_031362085.1 Bacteroidota bacterium
GAATTGCTTTAATATTGCCGATTGACCATTTATGCGATATGTTTAGAAGTATGACCAATGTATTGGGAAATGCACTTGCCACAAGCGCAGTCAGTAAATGGGAAGGGGAACTAACACAAGGACATTAATAATTTAAAATCATCAACCGTAATAAAAAAAATATATGGGATTTTTAGAACAGTTTATAAATTGGATAATTGACTATGGCGGACTTTATGTTTTGTTATTGGTTGTATTTGCAGAAACCGGTTTATTGGTTGGTTTTCTTTTTCCTGGAGATTCATTATTATTTGCAGCAGGTATCTTTTTAAACAAGCTTACCATCAATCTTTTTAATCTTGACGAAAATGCGACTGTAATGCCCTGGCAATGGATGTGCATTATTATTCTTGTTATGATTGCATCGGTCTTGGGAAATGTGGTTGGCTACTGGTTTGGTGTAAAAACCGGCCCGTTGCTGTATGAACGAAGAGAGACCTGGCTTTTTAAAAAGAAGCATCTGATAAAGGCAAAAGCATTTTATGATAAATATGGTAAGCCAACAATTTTTGTAGCTAAATTTCTTCCATTCATCCGCACATTTGCACCCATCGTTGCGGGTATGGTAAAAATGAATAAGCCGTTTTTCATGTTTTATAATATTATTGGCAGCATTTGCTGGGTGGCTTCTATGATGCTTGGGGGATATTTTTTAAATAATTGGTTTTTTAAAAAATTCGGCATCAGTTTACAGGAGCATATTGAAGCCATCACAATCGGAATAATTTTAATTACCACACTTCCTGTTTTATATAAAATATTTTTTGGTAAAAAAGATAAAGACGAAGAACCCACTCAAACTGCATCTTAATTATGCAACCGAAAACCAACTACGGCATTTTATCTCTTCCTGTTATTGTTGCTGCCTTAGGGTATTTTGTTGACATCTATGATCTACTCTTATTTACAATTGTAAAAAAACCAAGCTTGCTTGCTGTTGGTGCAACAGATACAACTTTGCTTGTAGATAGTACACGAGTTATTAACTGGCAAATGTTCGGATTACTGCTCGGCGGTATTATTTGGGGTATCCTGGGAGATAAAAAGGGAAGACTATCAGTTCTATTTGGTTCTATCATACTTTATTCAATTGCTAATTTTTTTACAGGATTTATTCATACCGTACAGGAATATGCTGCTTGTCGCTTTGTTGCGGGTTTGGGACTTGCCGGAGAATTGGGAGCAGGCATTACATTAGTAAGCGAATTATTACCAAAAAATAAAAGAGGTATCGGAACATCTTTGGTTGCAGGTATTGGATTATTTGGTGCTGTAGTCGCTTATTTTACTTTTCAATTTACGGATGACTGGCGTTTGTGTTATAAAATCGGCGGTGTACTCGGCATCTTGTTATTATTTCTAAGAGTAAGTGTTGCAGAATCCGGCATGTTTAAGGAGGCACGAGATAAAAATGTTTCCAGGGGAAACTTTCTAATGTTTTTTAATAACGCAAAACGATTTAAAAAATATTTTCTTGCTATACTAATTGGATTGCCTACCTGGTACGTAATTGGAATTTTAGTAAATCAGAGTGACCGTTTTGGGAAAGAAATGTTTGGAAGTAAAACGATTGATTCGGGGCGAGCTATTATGTTTGCCTATATCGCAATTGCCATTGGCGATATTTTAATCGGATTGATTAGTCAATATTTTAAAAGCCGGAAAAAAGCGTTACTCCTTTTTTATATCCTATGTATCGTATCCCTTTTTATTTTTTATAGCTCATGGAATAATAGTGATGCAAGAATGTATATGATATGTGCAGCACTTGGTTTTAGTACAGGCTTCTGGGCAATTTTTGTAACCATGGGGGCAGAACAGTTTGGAACAAACCTGCGGGCTACTGCAGCTACCACAATTCCAAATATGGTGAGGGGCGCATTGCCATTAATCAATATGCTGTTTCTGGATTTGTTTCAAAAAACATGGAACCTCAGTATAATTGAAAGTGGTATTATCACTGGCATAATTGTAATGGCTATTACATTATTCGCTTTTTACTTTACAGAAGAAACATTTAATAAGGATTTAAACTATTTGGAGCCCGAAGAATTGTTACCATAAAAATTATTGTGCCTAAAATTTTAATAATACGATTTTCTTCCATTGGTGATATTGTACTTACCACTCCGGTTATCCGTTGTTTAAAAAAACAATTACCGGAAGCCGTCGTGCATTTTTTGGTTAAAGAAAAATTCCGTTCTGTCGTTGAGCACAATCCCTATATTGATAAACTACATATACTGGATCATAGTTGGGAAACCATGATGGAAGAATTGAAAGCGGAGGAGTATGATTTTATTATCGACTTGCACAATAATGTAAAAACGTTGCGACTTAAGAATGAGTTGTCCAAAGGACCCAATGGGAAAGTAAAAGCTTTTTCATTTTACAAACTCAACATTGAAAAATATTTATATACCAGCCTTAAAATAAATATTCTTCCTAAAGAACATATTGTGGACAGGTATTTAAAAACTATTAAATCATTTGGCGTAAAAAATGATGGGGCCGGTCTTGATTATTTTATTGGGGAAAATGAACAAACAAAAAAAACGGATATACCAGCATCACATCATGCAGGATATATTGCTTGTGTAATTGGTGCAGCTCATGTCACTAAACAGTGGCCCGTTACAAAATGGGCTGCATTTGCCGGAAAAATAAATCATCCAATCATTTTGCTTGGCGATATAAAAGATAAAGCAATGGGGGAGGAGATTGCATCAGTTGACAAGGTGAAAGTATATAATGCCTGTGGCAAATTTAGCCTGAATGAAAGTGCCGATTTAATCAGGAAATCAAAATTGGTAGTAACGCATGATACAGGGCTGATGCATATTGCTGCAGCCTATAAAAAACCCATTATATCATTATGGGGAAATACAGTTCCTTCTTTTGGTATGTTTCCATACTACGGGGAGAATACACGAATCCCTGATTCCCAGATTCAAATTCCCAGATTATGGTGCAGACCCTGTAGTAAAATTGGATATGACAAATGCCCGCTTGGACATTTTAAATGTATGAACAAAATCAATGAGGAAACTGTACTTGAAACAGTAAGAAATTTTTTGCAATAAGAATCATCTTCCGGAAAATCTTAATTCCGGCAATCTATAAAATAGAATTTGAAACAATTATTTACCCCAGGTAAGAATTGTTGCCAGTGCAATGGCAGTAAAAATGAAACCAATAATTAAATAACCCTGAACGTTTGGATTTTGTAATGAAGTGTAAATTTTTTTCATAAACGCTGTTTTTAAAATTAATAAAGTAGGGTCAGGATTTCAATACGAGCAAACAATCTGCTTAATTTCAGAAATAAATCGGACGATTTATAGAGAGGGTTGGATTACGATGCGAAAATAGAGAATTATACTCAAACACCAAATGTTGTTTAAAAAAATTATCCACCTACAATTTCGCTCAATTCCAGCCATTTCAGCTCTTTTTCATTAAGAAGTGAATCAATTTCGCCAATTCTTAAAGAAAGCCGGCTTAATTCATTGAAGGGGGTTGCACTATCATTTAATTTTTCAGTTACGGTCAATTTTTCTTTTGACAAGTCAGCAATTTCCTTTTCAAGTATTTCAAATTGTCTTTTTTCCTTAAATGAAGGCTGTCGCTTTTGTATGGCAGGTGGTTTCTGGTTAATGGTTGTTATTGCTGATTGTTTTTTTTGTGACATCTGCCATTTGTCCTGCGACATCATTTCTTTTTCTTTCTCATTCATTCTGTACTGTGTATAGTTGCCCGGAAAATCTTTCACCACACCATCGCCTTCAAAAACAAATAAATGATCCACTAAGCGATCCATAAAATAACGGTCATGAGATACAATTAATAAACACCCTGGAAATTCATTTAAAAAATTTTCAAGTACGCCGAGTGTAGGAAGATCTAAATCATTTGTCGGTTCATCTAAAACCAAAAAATTTGGGTTACGAAAAAGAATAGATAAAAGGTGCAATCTTCTTTTTTCACCACCACTCAGGCTGCTGATATAGGTATATTGCTTTTCCGGATCAAATAAAAATAACTGAAGAAACTGTGCAGCGCTTAATGAGCCACCACTAGCCAAAGGAAAATGTTCTGCAATGTTTTTTACAAATTCAATCACCCGCATATCTTCTTTTACTTCCAAACCCTTTTGAGAGTAGTTGCCAAAAATTACGGTATCGCCTATATTTATTTTGCCACTATCCGCTTTTTCAGATCCCAGAATAATATTAATAAATGTTGATTTGCCCACACCATTTTTACCAACGACTCCGATGCGTTCGCCTTTATTAAATGTATAATCAAATCCTTTCAGCATTACTTTATCATCAAAACTTTTATAAACTTTTTTCATCTCAACTACTTTGCCGCCGAGGCGATTCATTTTCATCTGTAACTCCAATTGATTGTCTTCAATTTGTTGTTTTGCCTTTTTTTCTATTACATAAAAATTGTCCTGGCGGCTTTTACTTTTAGTTGTTCTTGCTTTGGGTTGCTTTCGCATCCACTCCAGCTCTTTGCGGTAGGTGTTTTTTGCTTTGTCAATGCTTGCTGCTTCACTTTCCAACTTCGCTGCTTTCTTTTCTAAATAATTTTCATAACTGCCTTTATAAACGTTAAGTTCACTTCTGTCGAGATCCCAAATTTCATCACAAACTGCATCTAAGAAATAGCGGTCGTGTGTTACCAGCAGCAGCGTTACCTTTTCCTGATTCAGATAATGCTCCAGCCATTCTACCATTTCTACATCCAAATGATTGGTGGGCTCATCCATTATCAATAAAACATGTTTGTGTTCAAAGCCAATATCAATTAACGTCTTTGCCAATGCCACTCTTTTTCGCTGGCCACCGCTTAATGTATTTACGGGTTGATTTAAATGATGAATATTCAGTTTGCCCAGTATCTGTTTTACTTTGGTATCAAAGTTCCAGGCACCGAGATCATCAATTTTTATGATAGCATCATTAATTTTGTCAGCGTCTTCTTCATCGCAAGCTGCTTCGTATTCAGCAATGGCATTGATGACCGGGTGATTGTGAAAGAAAATATTTTCAAGTATTGTTTTTTCTTCAATAAAAGTGGGTTCCTGTTCGAATAATGCGACAGTAACCTCTTTACTGATCCATAGTTTTCCTTCATCAGCAATTTCCTGGCCTGCTAAAATTCTTAATAAAGTGGATTTGCCATAGCCATTCCGGGCTACTAATGCAATTTTATCGCCTTCTTCAATATGGAATGAAATATTCTGAAACAGGGGCTGGATGCCATAACTTTTTGTCAAATTTTCTAC
>JANLSA010000241.1:0-44069 GCA_031362085.1 Bacteroidota bacterium
TGATGCAAAATTGAAACCTGTTTTCAATGGCAAAGCACAAGTTTCTATGTTTGATATGGCAAAACTGATTTCAAAGCATTTGAAATAATAAAATATTTCAACAATGAAAACGGGTATCAGATGATACCCGTTTTTTTTAATCATAAAATATTTTTTCTCAAATCTATTTTTCCATCTGTTCTATTACTGCCTGAGTAACACCCGTAAAAGAAAATCCTCCATCATGAAAAAGATTTTGCATGGTTACATATTTTGTAAAATCGCTGAAGAGTGTTACACAATAATTTGCACAATCTTCTGATGTAGCATTTCCTAACGGGCTCATTTTCTCAGCATAATTAATAAAGCCATCAAACCCTTTTACCCCACTGCCCGCAGTAGTTCTTGTTGGCGATTGCGAAATTGTATTTACTCTTACTTTATTTTTTACTCCATAGTTATATCCGAAACTTCTTGTTACACTTTCCAATAAAGCTTTTGCGTCCGCCATTTCGTTATAATCGGGGAAAACCCGTTGCGCTGCGATATACGTTAAAGCAACTACACTTCCCCATTCATTAATTGCATCCATATCCCATGCTGTTCTTAATACACGATGCAAACTCATAGCAGAAATATCCAGCGTTTTGGCATTCCATTCATAATTTATTTCTGTATAAGGTTTCCCTTTCCGCACATTAATACTCATACCAATTGAGTGAAGGATAAAATCAATTTTACCACCAAAATGTTCTATTGATTTTTCAAACAGGTTTTTCAAATCTTCCATATTGGTTACATCGGCGCCAATTACAGGGGCATTACCACATGCAGCAGCCAGTTTATTTATTTCCCCCATTCGCAATGCTACCGGAGCATTGGTTAAAACAATCTGTGCGCCTTCCTCATAACATTTCAGTGCCGTTTTCCATGCAATGGATTTTTCATCTAACGCTCCAAAGATGATTCCCTTCTTTCCGTTCAGTAAACTATTTGACATAATTGTAGTTTTAAAAATTGTGAGTAAATGTAAGAAGTAATTGTTATTTCATTATCTCTTTTGGGAAGAGTTGCCCGATTACGAATATCATTAAGAAAGATAAGCCGATAATCATTGCGACTGTTACTAAAAAGTATAAGAACAATCTGCCAAAAGATTTTCTTGGGTTTAGTATTTGTTGAAAATAAATATTTAAAAAATAAGCAATAAAAAGAAATGCAATGATTAAAAGAAGGACGATAATTTTTTGCATACTGTATTATTAATTCATCACCATTTCCCTGGCATTTTCAAAAGCTGCCGCTGTAGGTTTTTCGCCACTCAGCATTTTTGCAATAGTGGTTATTCTTTCTTCGGTTGTTAGTTGCCGGATATTTGTTTTCACTTTGTCTTTCACTATTTCTTTATAAACAAAATAATGAGCATCTGCTTTACCGGCTATCTGTGGTTGGTGTGTAATACAAATGACTTGCCTGCTGGTTGAAAGATCCTGCATAATTATTCCAACTTGTCTTGCTGCTTCGCCGGATATACCGGTATCTATTTCATCAAAAATCATAGTGGGCAAATCAATCTTTTTTGCAACCAGCGATTTTATACAAAGCATCAATCTGCTTAGTTCGCCTCCGCTTGCTACTTTACGCAAAGGTTGAAAATGTCCACTTTTATTTGCATCAAATAAAAATTCGATAACATCACATCCATATTCATTAAAATCAGGTGCTGCCTTTATTTCAACTTTAATTTTTGCACCAGGCATCCCAACCTGCTTCAACAATTTATGTACCCTTTCTTCAAGAGGTGCAATCTGACTTTTTCTGTTGCTGGTTATTTCTTTTGCATAACGAGATAAAGCTTGTTCAGTATCGACGAGAGAAAGTTCTGTTTGGCGGATTGCCTCATCAATATTTAATACGGCCAGTAACTTATTTTCTAATTCATTTTTTATTGCAATTAATTCTTGGGTGGTTTTTACCCCATGCTTTTTGAGCAGTTTGTAACCCGTTGCTATTTTTTCGTTTAACTGTTCTATCCGCTGTGGGCTGTAAATAATTTGTGCACTGATATTGCTTAATTCATCTGCTATATCCACCAGTTCAGTCCGGTTTGATTGCAATCGCTCTATTAATGGAGGCAATCCCGGATGAAAGAATGAATAATTGTATAATTGATTAATTAAAATTTTTAGCTGTTGTACAATTGGAGTTTCAGATTCCTTCAAATCAAAATAGGCTTTTTCTATTGCAGCTTTGATACCTTCAGCATTGTTTAACATTTTAAACTCAGCATCTGCATCTTCTAATTCATTTTCTTTCAGAGAAGCTTCTGCCAGTTCGTTAAATTGAAATTTATTATAATCTGCTTCTTTATCAAATTGCAATTTTTGTTGTTTCAACTCATCACATTCTTTTTGAAGTATCTTCCATTGATAAAAAACTTTTTTGTA
The DNA here is from genome assembly GCA_031362085.1 of Bacteroidota bacterium. GTDB lineage: Bacteria > Bacteroidota > Bacteroidia > Chitinophagales > Chitinophagaceae > VBAR01. Next base: position 2,427 of record JANLSA010000241.1, read on the forward strand.
CTCATTTAATATTGCAGCTTGCCCTGCAAGGGCATCTAATACTTCGCGTTGAAAACCGGATTCACCCAAGTCTAATGTGTCAAACTGCTGATGTAAATCCACAAGCATCGAACTTAGTTCGTTCAATTGCGAAAGTGTTACAGGGGTATCATTAATAAAAGCCCTCGATTTTCCATTGGTAGCTATTTCTCTTCGGATCACTAATTCATCAGTCAGATCAAAATCGTTCTGCTCTAAAAATTTTTTGATTTCAATCTTTTCATTGCCGTCAAAAATGCCCTCAATTACTGATTTTTTTTCTTTGGAAACTAATACTGAACTATCAGCTCTTTCGCCTAATATCAAACCCAATGCACCCAATATGATTGATTTTCCAGCACCAGTTTCTCCGGTAATAATATTGAGTTTGCCCGAGAAATCAATTTCCAGTTCATCAATAATTGCATAGTTCAGTATAGAAAGTTTCTGTAACATTCGTTGAAGCAAATTAAGGAAAATTCGGTGAGTGTTAAGGAGCGTATATAAAAAATCTGAAAGACTCGGACAGTAGTCTGTTTGGAAGCAGCAAGATGAAGAAAAAACAACTGTCGGCTGTAAAATAAAAAACCCCCGGCTCTTTTACGAACCGGGGGAAATAAAAAAAAGGAAATATTATTTCATTTCTACAGCAGCATGTAAATCGCCATCAACTAAGATGCGGCCGCAGTTCTCACAAATCATAATTTTTTTATGTTGTTTAATTTCACTTTGCTTTTGTGGAGGAATAGCATTGAAACATCCGCCGCAAGCATCCCGTTCAATAGCTACAACAGCCAATCCATTGCGGTAACTTTTACGAATTTTTTCATAACTCGTCAGCAATCTTGTATCTACATGTTCTCTTGCTTCAGCTGCCATTTTATTAAAATGCTTTTCTTCTTTCTCATTGGTAGCAATAATTTTTTCAAGCTCACCTTTTTTATTGGTAAGAACACTTTCTTTGGCTGCAATCGCTTTTTTTGCTTTCTCCAATGTTTCAGCTTTTTCAGCTATTTCATCATTTGCATCTTTTATATGCTTTTCGCAAAGTTTCACTTCCAGTTGTTGCATTTCAATTTCTTTATTGATGGCTTCAAACTCCCGGTTATTTTTTACATTCTCACTTTGCTTCTCATATTTTTTTACCAGTGCCTGCGCCTCTTTAATACCTTCTTTTTTCTGCTCAATAAATTCTGTAACACCATTTATTTCTTCTTCAATCCGGGTTTTACGTGCATGCAATCCCTGAATTTCGTCTTCCAGATCGCTTACTTCCATTGGAAGCTCGCCTTTCAGAATATGAATTTCGTCAAGCTTACTTTCAATTTTTTGGAGATTAACCAAAGTGGTTAATTTTTCTTCAACCGAAAATTCTTTTACGTGTGCCATGTATTGTTTTTTATTTGTAAATGTTTTTTAATCCAGAAAATAAAATCAAATTGAATATTTTATTAAAAATAGTTCGCCGACTTTTTGATTTTATTACGCTCCGTATTACTGACTATCTGACTACCTCAGAAATACCTTACCGGGTTAGTTACGACTCCGGTTTTAAGGACGGCAAATGTAGGGAATTTTTGGGCCAAAACATCTTTCAAAAGATCAACAGTGAACTCCTCACTTTCGTAATGACCTATATCAGCAATAACCATCCGGGAATTCGCATCAAAAAATTCATGATACTTCATGTCAGCGGTTATAAAGAAATCAGCGCTGGCTCCTATTGCAGAACTAATTAGAAAACTCCCGGCGCCGCCACATACCGCCACTTTTTTTACTGGTTTATGTAAAAGCTCCGAATGCCGGATTACAGAAATATTAAAGGTGCTTTTTATCAGTTGTAAAAAATTGATTTCATCCATTTCACTCTTTAGTTCTCCAATTAGTCCACTGCCAATGGCTGAATGTTGATTCGAAAGACTTACAATATCATAAGCCACTTCTTCATATGGATGGGCTGTTTTTAACGCTGCTATTATTTTATTTTCAAGAAAAGATGGGAAAATGACTTCAATTTTTATTTCATTTTCTGTATGCCGTTCCCCTATTTTACCTACAAAAGGATTTGCCCCAACACCTGCAATAAATGTTCCGGTTCCGGCTGCGTTAAAACTAACTTCTGAATAATTTCCGATTTGCCCTCCACCGACTTCAAAAATTGCTTTGCGAACTGGTTCTGCATTTTCAACCGGCACAAATGTAAAAAGCTTTTTGAGCGTATTATTTCTTGGAGATAAAACAGAACGATTTATTAAACCAAGCATCTCTGCTATTTTCCCATTTACCCCTTCAATCACATTATCCAGGTTGGTATGAATGGCATAGATGGCAATATCATTTTTTATGGCGGCAATGACTGCTTTCTCCACATAGGTTTTCCCATTTATCTTTTTTAATCCCGAAAAAATAATTGGATGATGTGCAATTATAAGATTGCATTTCCTTAAAATAGCTTCGTTTACTACGTCAGCAGTTGTGTCCAATGAAACAATAATACCTTTACAGTTCCAATCTGCATTACCAGTTATCAGGCCGGTATTGTCATAGGCCTCCTGAAGTGAGGGATGTGCAAATGATTCCAGGAAAGCCACGATTTCTGAAATTTTCATAGCTGAAAGATAAGTTGGTTTTTAGAAAATAGAGGTTCATAAATCATTCTTTGCAAAATCAAAAATTATTGTACCTTTTCCGCCCGATCTCTGCACCCCCTGATAATATTATAGTCCAATTTATTAATCGTAAAAATGAGATTATGTTACAACGAACAAAAGGCCGCCTGCTTTTAACTTTATTAGTTATTTCAGGCCTTGCAGGCACACTAAAAGACTCTACAATTTCTAAAAAAGAAAGAAAGTATGGCACAACTTTGATGAAAGATACAAAAACAGATTTTTTGAAAGCTGTAAAAGGATTATCTGAGGCGCAATTAGATTTTAAAACCGCCCCAGAAAGATGGAGCGTAAAAGAATGCGCATTTCATATTGCCGGTGCCGAAAAATTGTTATGGGGTATGTTGGAAGGAGCACTGAAAGCCCCTGCCAATCCAGAAAAAAGAGCTGAAATAAAAGTAACAGACGAACAATTTGTTGGAATGATAGAAGATAGAACTACTAAGTTTCAGGCACCAGAGCCGATTCAACCAAAGAATACCGGTTATAAAACTCTGGATGAGGCTCTTGCTGATTTTAAGAAAAACCGGATGGATCATATTCAATATTTAAAAACAACTACTGAAGACCTCCGTAACCATGTAGTACAACTTCCGTTTGGATATATTGATAGTTACCAACTTTGCCTGATGATTGCGGCACATAGCAACAGACATACACAACAATTGAGAGAGGTAATGGCATCTGCAGGTTTTCCGAAATAATTATTCTATTCAATTGAGACAAAACAACCCGGTTTTTTTATTAGAAACCGGGTTGTTTTATTTTATTTAAAAATGAATTTGCTTTCAATCGAAATAAATAAAAGCTTACACCGTTCTTACGTAAAAACCGTAAATAAGATTATTGTAAAAAACCCTGTTGCATTTGCGGGTATATATGTTTAATTTGCACAACCATTATTTTTTATAACTTATGAAAAAAATTATTACACTTTTCCTTTTAATTACATTTTTTAGTGGATGTAAAAAAGCAATAGAAAACAAACAACAGGATCTTGTAATACAAGCCATGACAAATGGCCAATGGCAGATTACCAGCTTTACATTAAACAGTTCAAATATTACTTCCGATTTTGCGGGTTACAAATTTCAATACTACAGTAATAAAACGGTAGATGCAATTAAAAATGGAACTGTAGTGAAGACCGGAACGTGGGATGGAAATGCAACTACAATGACAACATCTGCAGATTTTCCGGCGGCAGTAAATCCTCTATTGTATATAAATGGAAGCTGGAATATTCTAAATAGCAGTTGGACTTATGTAGTAGCGAGTCAAACTGTTGGTGCAACTGTAAAGAACATGAGACTGGACAAATTATAGTAATTTTTATAGCCGAGTTATTTTTCCGTAACCTTTTGAATTAAACGACCTGTCGCAAAGATTGTCTTAACAGCCCTGATTAAAAATTAAAATCATTTCTTTTAATGACCTAGAAGGTGTGGTTTTTGACAATTAAATGCTTCCGGAAAAAATAACCTATTGAAAAAAGATTTTATTAATACTTGCTTTCGGAGAATGGGAATTTTTCTTCCCTTGATATTCTTTATATCAAGTTCTAATGGTCAATCTCCTGTTGCAAATTTCACTTCCAATATACAATCTGGTTGCTCGCCTCTTATAATAAATTTTCAAGATTTATCAACTGGTAACCCGTTTTCCTGGAACTGGGATTTTGGAAACGGTCAATTATCAACTGTGAAAAATCCTGTAGTCAATTATTCTGCCCCTGGAACTTATACTGTGAAGTTGGTAGTGAAAAGCTCAGCCGGCATAGACGAAGAGATAAAAACGAATTATATTACTGTTGCTCCTGCCCCTTCAGCAAACTTTAGTGCAAATATTACTACCGCTTGTGCACCAACTACGATCCAATTCACAGATCTCTCTACTATTCCACCCGGTGCCGGAACTATAACCAATTGGTTATGGGATTTTGGAGATGGCGTTACTTCAACTTTACAAAACCCCTCACATATCTATGCTATTGTTGGATTTTATACTGTTTCATTGAGAATAACAAGTACAACAGGTTGTCAGAGTTTTACTTCAGCCGGAAGATATATTCGTATTGTAAATGGTATTGCAGCTGATTTTAGTTTTACACAACCAGCCACATGCCGGGCTCCATTTACTATTAACCTTCAAGACCTTTCAAGTGGGCCGGGTACGTTAACCTATGTATGGGATTTTGGAAATGGTAGCCCAATTTCAACCTTACAAAATCCTACCGCTACTTACGCTGCTGCTGGTACATATTCAGTCAAGCTTGCTGTTCAAAGTAATCTCGGATGCAGCGGATCAATAATTAAGGATATTGTAATTATGGGTAAAACCACAAATTTCAATATCCCATCCAGTATTTGTATCGGACAAACAGTAACTTTTCAGAACAACTCTTCACCAGTACCTGTATCCTCATTTTGGGATTTTGGTGATGGTACCACTTCTTCACAAATTAATCCAAACAAAACATTTCTTTCAGGCGGAGTTTTCCCTGTTAAACTTATAAATAATTATGGCAATTGCATTGACTCCATTACTCAAAACGTAACTGTAATTATTCAACCAGCAGTCAATTTCACATTGAATGACAGTACTGCATGTAAAGCTCCTTTTACCGTTCAATTTACGGATATTAGTCCTGCAGCTTCTACGTGGCTTTGGAATTTTGGAGATGGCGGAACATCTAATCTGCAAAATCCTTCACATACGTATAACAGCAGTGGGGTTTTTGATGTTTCCCTAACAATAACACTTCCGGGAGGCTGTACAAACACAATTAAAAAATCGCAACTGATTAAAATAAGTAGTGCAACAGTTTCTATACGTAATGTACCAGATGGAGGCTGTATTCCATTCACATATAGTCCCATTCCTCAAATACAATCCGTTGATAGTATTGTAAGCTATGCCTGGGATTTGGGGGAACCGGGTGCTACCTATACAACACAGTTTCCGAATCATACTTATAATGCTTCTGGAAATTATACAATAAGACTTACAGTAACCACGCAAACAGGTTGTACTTCAACTGTAACGATACCTAATGGAGTAAGAACAGGAACAAGACCTACCGTAAATTTTAGCTTTATTCCTAATAATGCATGTGCAAGTACGCCTGTTCAATTTACTGATCTCTCAATAACCTCACCCGGGGCACTAGTGCAATGGTATTGGGATTTTGGCGATAGCTTAAGCTCAACCATTCAAAATCCCCAACATATTTATGAAGATACAGGGGCTTTGAGAGTAAAACTAATAGTTTCCAATAATGGATGCCTCGATTCAGCATTTCAGCCTATACAGATCCTTCCACCTGTTGCTAAATTCGGTTACAGGGTAGATTGCAATAATCGCTTACAAGTTACATTCCTCGATAGCTCGCTAACAAATATCTCTTACGGGCCTATCACATATGAGTGGCGAATGGGTGATCCGGCAAATACAATTTTCTTTGGACTACCTCCCCCAACATTTAACTATCCTTCTTATGGTGCATATACGGCAACTTTGATTGTTACGAACGGAGCTTGCTCTTATCAAAAAACAAAACAGGTAGTCCTTATAAACGAAACACCTGCTTTTACAATTAATAAAAATCCGGTTTGTAAAGGTGAAGTGTTTTTATTAAACGCAATTGTAAGCAATACTGCTAACATTAAAGATTATTCATGGACAATCGGTGCAGCAATATTAAATGATACTACCCGTACTCTTGGTTATAGCTTGTCCAGCTATGGCAGTTTTGATGTAACACTTACTGTTGAAGACATCAATGGATGTTTAAATACAACTACAGTACCTAACTTTATTGTTGTGAGCGGACCACGAGCAAATTTTTCAGTAAATGGGCCTGGTGGATGTGAAAACAGTACTATTAACTTTACAGATCTTTCAATACCGACTGCTTCGCCAATCATACAATGGACCTGGGGCTTTGGTGATGGTCTTCAGCAAACATATACTGCTTCTCCTTTTTCTCATACGTATGCACAATCTGGCAGCTACAGTGTAACACTTGCTGTAAAAGATAATGCAAATTGTGAAGATACTTTTTCAATTCCGAATGCTGTATTAATTACAAAACCCGTTGCTGCTTTCATGGCAGATACATTTTATTGTCCACTATCAGCATTACAATTCACTGATACCTCTTCAGGAACGGGATTGACATTTAACTGGAGTTTTGGAGATGGAGGAACTTCAACATTACAAAACCCAACCCATATTTACCCGATGGGTGATAATTCATATAGCATTAAGCTTACCATACGGGATGTTGCAGGTTGTCAGGATTCAATTGTCAAAACGAATTATGTAAAAATCAGGAGTCCCCGTCCGGCATTCGATATTATTGATAGTTCTGGTATTTGCATTCCTTTACAAACAAGTTTTATTTTTCAGGGCACTAATTACCAAAGTCATTTTTGGGATTTCGGTGATGGCAGTTCTAATTCAGCATTAAACCCATCACATTTTTACAATGCGTATGGGACTTATACTGCAACATTATATTTAACTGGTCCCGGTGGCTGCGTGGATTCAGTAAAGAAAACAATAAACTTATTTAACCCATTTACTTCTACCCAAATAGTATTTAACCCTGATACGGCATGCAATTCAATCACAACAAATTTTAACATCACGGTTCCAAGCGGTTTTAATTTTCAATTTAATTATGGTGATGGCACTTCAGACACATCCCGACAAACCAGTCTCACACATTTATACGCCTCTCCTGGAAGATATTATCCTTATGTGATTTTGACTGATAAATTTGGTTGTAGTGCCTTTATCAGCACGTCTTCACCAATTGTAGTATTTGGTGCAATCCCGTTGTTTGGAAAAGATAAAAAAGAGTTTTGTGACAATGGAGAAGTATTCTTTGTAAACTATACATTAAACATTGATCCAATTATTTCGAGTGTTTGGAATTTTGGTGATGGAACTACCAGCACAGCAACAGATCCTTCGCATATTTATAACGGAGCTAATACCAATATTATTACTTTAACTGTAACAACAGAAAATCAATGTACGAGTTCAATTTCTGATACGGTTCGGGTATATGCAACACCCATTCTATCAATAAATGGCATTGATACTTTATGCATAAATAAAACCGAAACATTCTCAGGAATACTATCACAACCCGATTCTACTATCAAATGGCAATGGACATTAGGAAATGGAAGTAATGCACAAACACAACAAATTAATACCGCCTTTAGTAGTCCGGGTAATTATCCCATTCAGTTGATTGCTTCAAATAAACTTGGTTGTGCAGATACGGTAAATAAAACTATAAATGTGGCAACACCACCAACAGCAATTCCGGTAACTGATCCAATTACGATTATTTCTGGAACGTCGACCCTGCTTAATATGAATTATACAGGGTCCATTGTTTCTTATAACTGGCTTCCATCAACCAAACTGGACTGTAGCAATTGCCCACGACCTGAAGCCAATCCGCAATTCACGACTCGGTACAATGTTACTGTTACTGACAAATATGGTTGTATAAACAATGGAGATATTACTGTTCAGGTAATCTGTACGGGACAAAACTTTTTTATACCTAATACTTTTTCTCCGAATAACGATGGTAGCAATGATGTATTCTATTTACGAGGTACTGGTATATTCCGGGTAAAAGTATTCCGCATTTTCAATCGATGGGGAGAAGTTGTATTCGAAAACAGGGAAATACCCGTGAACAATCCGGCTTATGGATGGAATGGAAATTATAAAGGAAAAGCTGCCCAACCCGATGTATATATTTATCAACTTGAAATTATATGTTCAAATGGCGAAGTAATAAAATACTCCGGCAATATTGCACTGATCCGATAAAACTTTAATGAAACATTTTCATACTATTATCGTCTTTTGTTTTTCTTTTCTTGCAATAAAAATGCAGGCACAGGATATTCATTTTTCACAGTTCTTCGAAACACCTTTGCTTCGCAACCCATCGCTTGCCGGAATTTTTAAAGGCGATATTCGTGTACAAGCTGTGTACCGTGACCAATGGAACAGTGTAACGAATGCTTATAAAACCGGATCGGTAAATGCCGAATTTAAAATGCCGATTGGAAAGGGAAATGATTTTGTTACTGCCGGTCTGCAACTACTTTATGATAAAGCCGGAACAATTGGTTGGACTTCGACGCATGTGTTGCCCGCATTGAACTATCATAAATCGCTGAGCAATGAATGGAATAGTTATTTATCACTTGGCTTCATGGGTGGTATTGTAAACCGGAGATTTGACAGAAGTAAAATGACAACGAATAGTCAATACGATTTTGGTGTTGATGGTGAAAATTTTTCTACTCCTTCTTATTCCTATGCTGATGGTAGTGCAGGAATCAGCCTAAACTCACAAGTAAATGCAAACGCCGACAATAATTTTTTTGTTGGTGCTGCATATCATCATTTTAATAAACCAAAGAATTCATTTTATCAGAACACAAATTTTACACTAACTCCAAAATATGTTTTTAGTGGAGGTATAAAATTAGCTGTAGCCGAAAATTCTTTTATTACTCTCCAGGGAGATTATAGTTCACAAGGAGGCACAAAAGAAATAATTGGTGGCTTTTTATATGGATTAAAATTAGGAGATGATCCGGAAAATCCATTATACGTTATTCATGGCGGAGCATTCATGAGATGGAATGATGCATTGGTACCCGTAGTAAAAATAGATTACAACCCCTTTTCTGTTGCATTGAGTTATGATGTAAATATTTCGAAATTGAAACCCAGCAGTTATGGTCGTGGAGGCTTCGAATTATCAATCTCTTATTCTGGTTTTAGAAAAAATAATTCTACAGTTGAGTATATGCGGTGTCCGCGGTTTTAAAAAAAACATAAAGACACAAACATAAAATACAAGAATTCAAAAATATTTTATGAGATGTGTCTTTATGAAAATTAAAAATCAATTATTTATCATCCTTATTATTCAACTTAAATACCAAGGCAGCTAAGGCTCCGCCGCCGAAACATCCTACGACATAAATCCAAATATTGCTCCAGGCAAAGGCATTGGATAAACTTTGTCCAACTGCAACTGCGGGGTTAAATGCACCGCCACTAAAACCACCCAATGTATAAGCCATTGCAGTTACTGTAAATCCAATTGCCAATCCATAAAAACTATTTCCAGCATTTGCTTTTGCCGTAGCCACATTTAAAACAACATAAGCCAATGCAAAAGTTCCGAGCAATTCTGCAACTAATGCTTGCATTGCTGTCTCGTCCAGATTCATTGCCGTGTTTTCAGGATTACCAAGTAACCACCCCGAAACAAATGAAGCCACCAATGCACCTGCTAACTGACTGCCAATATAACTCATTGCATGGCCAAGCGTAATACGGCCCCGGATGAGAACAGCTAAAGTAACAGCTGGGTTATAATGACCACCAGAAATGTGACCTCCCGCAAAAATCATAACCATTAAAGTAGCTCCTATTGCAATGGGTGCCATCGCACCCATTGTTGGAGCCATGCCAACGGCCAATACTAAAAAAAATGTTCCGATAAATTCAGTAATGTACTTTTTCATAATCGTTGATTTTGGTAATAAAACTTTTAAAAATAAAACAAACCTTTTAAGGGGTTTTTTGTTAATTTGAAGATACCAGAAACATTTTTAAAATTTGTTTTCTTTATACACAAATATAATTTTTTATGAAAATTGAGATTGGACAAGCCGCCCCCGATTTTACTTTATATGCAAGTGATAAAACCCAGGTAACACTTTCTGAATTGAAAGGGCAAAATGTTTTATTACTATTCTTTCCATTAGCATTTACCAGTACATGCACTAAAGAACTTTGTTCGGTACGGGATAATATTGGCTGGTACAATCATGCGAATGCACAGGTTTTTGGAATTTCGGTTGATGCGTTACAAACCCTTGCAAAGTTTAAAGAAGATCAACATCTCAATTTTACACTACTAAGCGATTTTAATAAAGATATTTCAAGACTATATGAAACCATCTATGAACAATTTGGTTATAATATGAAAGGTGTTTCAAAACGGTCTGCTTTTGTAATTGATAAGGATGGTATCGTTCGGTATACTGAAGTGTTGGAAAATGCCGGGCTTATTCCTGATTTTAAAGCTATTAATAATGTCCTGGAGCAATTGACTTGAACTTTTTCATTGAATTAAGCCTTCCGTTTGTCATATTATAGTGATTTTTCATAAAAAATTGTGGTTTTCACGTTAGTTGAACTAAGAAATTGGTTTACTTTTATGCAATAAATATAAAAGTCATATCGTTGAAACGCCTTTTTATCATAGTATCATTTGTTTTTGCAGCTTTTAGTTATTCAAATGGACAAACTACAAGAACAATTGCAACACCTGGCGAACGGATTGTAAAAACGTATCCCGTTCCTGCTATTTCGTATATAAATATCGAGCTTGTTAAAAGCTCAAATACTACTTATTCATTAGTTGTTTATAATTTCCTGGGTAGAAAGATGTTTGAAAAACAAAACTTCTCTCAAAAGACAACCCTTTCGCTTGATGAATTTAGCCGTGGTGTTTATATCTATCATCTTTCAGACCTGAGTGGAAGATTGGTTGAGTCAGGAAAGTTTCAGGTATCAAAGTAATTTAGCCTCCCTTTTATTTTTATTGCACTTCCACAATCAAAAATTTTAAATACTCTGTACTCTCTATACCCGGTACTGCAGGATGATCTGCTGATTGCGTTTGAAAACAAACCTGCCTGATTTTTCTTCTTGCATCCTTAGCGGCCAAACTAATGATTTGTAAAAAAAGTGCTGGTTGTACAAGATTGGTACAGGATGATGTTACCAAAAATCCCCCTGGCTTAAGTAATTTCATTCCACGAAGGTTAATTTCTTTATACCCTGCAATTGCTTTATCAATCGTTTCCCTGCTTTTAGTAAAGGCAGGCGGATCCAACATCACCACATCATATTGCCTTCCATCTTTGCCCCATTGCTTTAATACATCAAATGCATTTGCTGTTTCAAAATTGCAAACAGAACTAAGATTATTTAACCCGGCATTTTTTCTTGCCTGCAGTACAGCATTTTCTGATATGTCAATTCCCAAAACAGATTTAGCTCCGTAATAGGCAGCGTGAATTTCGAAAGTGCCGGTATAAGTAAATGCACCGAGTACATCGGCATCTTTAACAATATGCTGAATGGCACGACGATTATCTTGCTGATCTAAAAAATATCCTGTTTTTTGACCATTCTCTATATCAACAATAAATTTTAATCCATTTTCATTAATCTCAATTTTTGTATCAAATGATTCAGATAAAAACCCTTTTTGTTGTGGCATTCCTTCTAATTCACGAACCGGTATGTCATTTCGCTCATAAATTCCCTTTGGATTAAAAATAGTTTTCAGTGAATTTACAATAGCTGGTTTCCAAATATCAATTCCCAATGCAAGTGTTTGGATTACAAAATAATCATTAAACTTATCAATGATCAGTTGCGGCAATTCATCTGCTTCACCAAAAACAAGGCGACAGTTTTCAGTATAGCCAATTTTTTTTCTATAATTCCAACATTCCTGAATCCGATGGCGGAAAAAATTTTCATTTATTTCTTCGGTCTTATTTCTAGTAAGCAGCCGTACCCATATTTGGGATTTTTGGTTGATATATCCTTTTCCAACGAATTTCTTGTCGTGTGTAAAAACTTCAACAATTTCACCCCCATTTACTGTCCCATCTACACGATCCACTTCGTTATTATAAATTGAAGGGTGTCCGTTAGCAATTCGCGGTGATATTTTTTTATTAAGATAAACTTTTACCATAGCTGCAAACCTATGCCATAGTTTGGAACAACGTATGCCATAGCTTCGGAGGTATGGCAGCGTATAGACAAAATGTCCAAAAACACCCTGTTGGCAGTATTGTTGCCAACCTTACCTTTGCACACAATTAAGAAAAAATGGCAAAAAAAGACATGATAGAGAAAGAAACAATTTCCCCGGTAAACGACCCGGATTTTAATATTAATTCCGACGACAATATGAGCGGCACCAATCATCTGAATGAACCAATAGCAGAAGAATCGGAACTGGAAATATTGAAAGCTGAGCTGGATGAAGCTAAAGATAAATTGCTACGCAAAACTGCCGAGTTTGATAATTACAAAAAAAGAAATGCAAAAGAAAGACTTGAACAATTTATGACAGCAGGCAGAGAAGTGATTACTGATTTATTGGATGTTGTGGATGATTGCGACCGTGCACAAAAACAATTGGAAACAAGTGATGATGTAATAGAGTTGAAAAAAGGGGTTACCCTCATTTTTCATAAACTGAGAAATAAATTGCAGGCGAAAGGATTAAAAGAAATGGAAAGCATCCATACGGAATTTAATACTGACTTACACGAAGCGATAACAGAAATTCCTGCCCCCTCGGATGAATTGAAAGGTAAAGTATTAGACGAAGTGGTAAAAGGATATTATCTGAACGATAAGATTATTCGTTTTGCAAAAGTGGTGGTTGGAAAATAATTAGCATATCTGCACATTAAAGTACTATGGCAAAAAAAGATTTTTACGAAATATTAGGAGTAAGTAAAGGAGCAGCAGCTGATGAAATAAAAAAATCATATCGCAAAGTTGCTATGCAGTATCATCCTGATCGTAATCCGGGAGATAAGGCGGCTGAAGAAAAATTTAAAGAAGCGGCCGAAGCATATGAAATATTAAGCGATGCAGATAAAAAAGCACAGTATGATCGTTATGGTCATGCGGGTGTAAGTGGCAATGGTCGTGGCGGTGGTGGTTTCGGTGGAAGTGGTGGAATGAATATGGATGATATTTTCAGTCAGTTTGGAGATGTTTTTGGAGAAGATTTGTTTGGAAGTTTTTTTGGTGGTAGTAACAGGCAACAACGAGGTGGACAAAGAAGCCGTGGTGTAAGAGGAAGTAACCTGCGGGTAAAACTAAAACTCACCTATGAAGAAATTGCAAAAGGTGTAACAAAAAACATTAAGGTAAAAAAATATGTTTATTGCAGTACTTGTAATGGAAGTGGTGCAAAAGATAGTGGCAGTGTTCAAAATTGCGCAACATGTGGTGGGAGTGGCCAGGTAAGAAAAGTGCAGAATACTTTTCTCGGACAGATGCAAACCGTAACAACCTGCCCAACATGCAATGGTGAAGGAACTACCGTAACTGCAAAATGTAATAATTGCAAAGGAGAAGGAAGATTATATACAGATGAAAATATTTCGATTGAGATACCCGCCGGAGTTCAGGAAGGAATGCAGCTTACACTTAATGGAAAAGGAAATGCAGGTGAACGGGGTGGCATGCATGGCGATTTAATTATTTTAATAGAAGAAGATCACCATAAAGAATTGCAACGTGAAGGATTAAATGTTGCTTTTGAATTGTATTTGTCATTTGCTGATGTAGTATTTGGCACACAAGTAGAGGTACCAACAATTGATGGCAGAGCAAAAATTAAAATACCTGCTGGTACGCAAAGCGGAAAAATTTTCAGGTTGAAAGGAAAAGGATTTCCTGCAGTAAACTCCTATGAAAAAGGAGATCAGTTAATTCATGTAAGTGTATGGACTCCGCAAAATCTGAATGCTGAAGAAAAAGCACTAATGGAAAAACTTGGACACTCACTTAATCTGAAACCACAGCCCGATAAAAATGATAAGGGATTTTTTGATAAAATAAAAGATATGTTTTCCTGAGTCTTAATTTCCATTATCCTCTTTTGATTTATTCTTTTTCTTTTTGGATTTTAAATAGAGCCCTTTTGCTTTTTGAACGATGCTTACAAATTCCCGCTGTTGCGTATCAACAGCAGAAGCATTTGCAAACAAGATTACATCATTCCATTCTACATTTTTCAGATACTGTGATGAACGCAACAGAGAACCAAACATAACGACAGCAGTTGAAAAAATCTGCGGTTTTTCCAATTCACTAAACCGGATAAAATTGTATTTGCTTTCCTGTTCAAATATTTTCCGTAAACTATCTGCTGGCAAGCTATATTCCACTTTAATGTCAGCAAAATTTCCAAACTCAGTGCTATTTGCATTTACTTCTTTCGAGTTTAAGGCTGGAGTCAATTCAAATATCGCCGTCATAGAAAAGCCGGAACCAATTTCCCCACCTTCAATTTGTGTCAATGAATCAGCAATATCGCCGGCGCGGTTATCAAATCCGATTAACCGGTATTCTTTTACAAAATCAGAATTAAATTTCACATTCATAAAAACACGGTCGGCAATTGTATAAAGAGTTTGTGTAAATTCCTTCATCAGCACCTTTTCAGCTTCATTAAAATTATCGATGTATGCAAAATTTCCATTTCCTTTTCTTGCCAACGTCTGAATTTTTGAATCTTTATAATTACCCATACCAACACCTAAACAGGTAAGATAAATTCCGGATTCCCTGTTTTGGGAAATCAACTGATCTAATTCTTCTTCTGTTTTCAAACCAACATTAAAATCGCCATCCGTTGCTAATATCACCCTGTTATTCCCATTCTCAATAAAATGATTTTTTGCAAGTCCATAAGCGGTTCTTATACCTGCTTCTCCGGGGGTGGCACCTCCTGCAGTCAATTCATCGATTGCTTTTAAAATTTTTTCTTTTTCATTGCCAGGAGTAGGTTGTAACATAATACCCATTGCACCTCCATATACAACAATAGATACCGTGTCTTTCTCCCGAAGATTACGGGCAAGTAATCGAAAGGCAGATTTTATTAATGGTAACCGGTTCGCCACATCCATTGATCCGGAAACATCAATTAAAAAAACAAGATGAGATGGCGGCAATAATTCTGTATTTATCTTTTGTGCCGAAAGATTTAAAAAAAACAATTGATTATCCTGATTCCAGGGACAGGAAGTAAGTGTTGTTTTCAAATGAAAAATTGCATTAGAATCCGGCTGATGATATCCAAGATTAAAATAATTCAACATCTCTTCAATACGAACTGCATCAGGGGGCACCATAGCATTCTGAGAAATGAATCTTCTTATATTACTGTAAGATGCACGGTCAATATTCAATGACATACCGGTTTCAGGGAATTTGTCGGCTTTTACAAACCTGTTTTCAAGTTGGCTGGTATACGTTTCATCTCCGGTAAACCATTTTTTTTGAACTTCCCTTGCCAGGTCTTTTGTAAGCGACGCTAATTTATCTTTTTTAATATGTGTTACCGTGGATGGAATTAATTTTAAATTCAGCTTCAGGTATTCTTCTGTTTTTACAAACACTCTTTCGGGTCTGTAGCCATCCATTGAAAATAAAAGTGTATCGGGTTTTTGATGAGTTAATATTCCGAATGTTCCATAAGTGCCGGTATGAAAAATCAAACCAGTTGTTTGTTGAAGAATTTTTACATTCTGTAATAGATTGCCAGCATCATCTTTTACTTCTCCCCGTATATAATATTGCTGGCAGAAAGCAGTTGCATTAAAAAATAATAAGAAGATTATGGAAAGAAATAATTTCACACGGCATTTTATGATCAGAAAATTACAAAAAAAGAGTGTGTGATGTATGTGTATATTATACTACCTGGTAAATTTCCTTGAGATTTCTTCCCAAACCTGAATAATCGAGTCCATACCCTACAACAAATTTATTGGGAATTGCAAAACCCACATAATCCAATGTCAATGGAAATGCTGTTGCTTCTGGTTTATGAAGTAATGTGGCTATTTTAAGCGACTTGGGTTGCTGATGCAAAAGTTTAGGCAAAAAATGATGCAATGTTTTTCCCGTATCAACTATATCTTCCACAATGATTACATCTTTATCAAATATATCTTCTTCCAATCCGATAGTGGAAACTACCCTTCCCGAAGATTTCATCCCTTTATAAGAAGCTAATTTAATAAAACATATTTCTGCTTCAAGTGAAAGTTGTTTGAATAAGTCAGCAGCAAACATAAAAGAGCCATTCAATATTGCAATAAACAGGGGTCGTTTACCAGCATAATCAATATTAATCTGAAGTGCTATTTCTTTTACCCGTTGCTGTATATTAATATCAGATAGATACGTTTTAAAATCCTTGTCGTGAACCCGGATAACTGACATAATTGTTATGGCTTAAAAATTAATAATTGCTGTGATGTTTTCAGATCATAACCCGAAAGTTTATTCCATTCCACAATATCCTCAATTTTTACCTGATAACTACGGGCAATGGAATAAATAGTTTCTTTTGGAGCAACGATATGTTTTATTGCAATTGAAGTTTTTGTAAAAGCTTCCATTTTCTTATTCGTTTGAATTGTTAGAGACCCAGATAAATTTAAACCAACATTCGCCTTTAATGCCAGTTTTGGTTGAGCATAAGCCTTTGCTCTTAAAAATAATTTCTCACCAACTGCCGGATATTTATTCGGTGCAAGGAAATTGTACTCCAATAAAGATTCAATTCTCAATGCCTCCTGCTGTGCTATATCATGCAAGGTTTCGCCAGGTTGGACAATATGAAACTCATTATTACCCGTTTTTCTTTTGCGTTGCAAATAAATTAACTGATCCTTCTCAGAAGCCTCTTTCTCTTTCATATCATTAAACTCAAAAATTCTTGCAAGTGGTATCGTGTATTGCTCGGCAACAGACAAAAACGATACCCCTTTCTGAATATAAACAACTTTTGTCTCATTTATTTTGAATTCACCGGAAGGATAAATGGGCTTTGGCTGTTCGTTTATTACAATAGGTCCTACTGATTTTTTATCAGCAGCTACAGAAGAACTTGGTTTATCATCATTACCCGGCTCAGGAATTACTACTTCTTTTGTCTCAATTTTTATATTTGCAAAATCAGCAGATGGCTTTTTTATTTGTCCCAATGCAATTAAGGTATAATCCTGAAGATTATATTCTTCTATTAATTTAATTATTATCGGGGCGTATTTTGGGTTGGTAGCATACCCTGCTTTTTTTAAACCATATGCCCAGCTTGTATAATCTGTAGGCTTCAGTTGAAATAAAAAATTATACCGTTCACTTCCACGTAAAAAATTAGAATGATCCTGGTATGAGTCCAGAGCAGAAGAATATTTTCTGAAACACTCATTACTGGCATCATCGTCATGCTTTACCGATTCGCCGCGCCATTCACTCTTGCATTTAATTCCAAAATGATTGTTTGATTTTAAAACTAAATCGCTTTGCCCCGCAAATGTTTCATGAATACCCTGGGCTAATTTTATTGATGCCGGAACCCCGGTGCGTTGCATTTCGCTTATTGCAATTTCTTGGTAGCGATTGATATAGTCCCGAATAGCTGCTGCATCCTGTGCTGATAAAATCTTTACAGCGATAACAAAAAATAAAAAGAGAAGTAGTTTTTTCATATCTAAATCCTGGATTACAATTTTTTAATAAGGTACAAACCGTCACGCAATGTTATGGCAACTTTTTCAATATCTGTTCTTGCCGATATAAATTCATTAAAAGCAATTATTGCTTTTGCATTTTTTCCAGTTACGGGTTCTTCAATCACCTGACCATGAAAAAAAATATTATCCGCTAAAATAAACCCATTTTTTTTCACTTGTGGAAAAACCAAGTTAAAATATTCAATATAGCCGGGTTTATCGGCATCTATAAAAACAAGATCCCATGCTTCATGTAAAACGGGAATGATTTCCTTAGCATTGCCCTGATGCAAGATTATTTTTGCAGCGTATCCGGATTTTGAAAAATAATTTCTGGCTGTTGAAGCATCTTTTTCCCGTAATTCAATGGTATGCAGTTTGCCGTCATGTTGTAATCCTTTAGCAAGACATAATCCGCTGTAACCGGTAAAAGTTCCAATTTCTAAAATCCGATGGGGGCGAATCATACAACTAATCATTTCCAAAAATTTTCCCTGAAGATGCCCGCTTAACATCTGATATTCGGAATGATGCTGTAACGTGAATTGATGAACTTCATTTAAAAGATCATTCTCTTTTGTAGTAAGACTTTCTGCATAGGATTGTATTTTCGGAAGAATAAGATCCATAGCTGCAAAGATAATTAAATCAGTCGGCGATGGGTATCGAACCATCAGGAATTGGTAATTTATTATTTAGCACCCAATGAATTCTTTAGTCAATTTGTAATTTTGAAAATTGCAGGTAAAATTAAAAATTCGGTTGCAATGGTTTATTAGAATAGAAATCCAAAACATGTTTTGTTACTTCTTCGGCAGTGTCTGCAAGTTTTAATAAATCAAAATCTTCGGGTGAAATATTTTTTTCAAGAACAAGCATCGATTGTTTCATCCAATCTATTAAACCCTTCCAGTATTCTGACCCCACCAGCACTAAGGGTACTTGTAACATTTTCCGGGTTTGAATTAAGGTAGCAACTTCAAAAAATTCATCCATTGTGCCAAACCCACCGGGCATCATAATAAATGCCTGAGAATATTTTACAAACATCACTTTACGAACAAAGAAATAATCAAAATGCAGATTAAGGTCCCGGTTCACAAAATCATTTGCATGCTGCTCAAATGGAAGTTCAATATTAATACCAACTGATTTGCCACCAGCTTCTGATGCCCCTTTATTTGCCGCTTCCATAATACCGGGACCACCGCCAGTAATAATTCCGAAACCTTCCTGTGCTAATTTTTTTGAAACTTCAACAGTTAATTCATAATAAGGTTGCCCGGGCTTGGTGCGTGCCGAACCGAAAATAGAAATACAGGGACCAATTTTAGCCAAAGCTTCAAAGCCATCAACAAACTCAGCCATAATTTTAAATATCTGCCAGCTGCTGTGTGCTTTTGATTCGGTCCAGTTTCTTTGTTTCGATCTATGTACAGGGCTACTCATGAAATACTAATTAAAAAATAATGCAATTATTTTAATTTAAAGGTTCTGCTTTTTTAGAAATCAGCATCAACCCGGTAAAAGTAAGCAACCCATTAATAATAAGTAACTCAAGTCCGATTTCAAAATTGCCAAAAATGTTTTTTTGAAACTTATCAAGTATAAAACAAATTACTGGTGATAAAATACAAATAAATGGAACGAAATTATCCTGAACACTTCTTTTAGTAAGTATGCCAAATGAAAATAATCCGAGCAAAGGGCCATATGTATAGGCAGCTACTTTTAATATTACACCAATCATACTTGGATTATTTGCCCATTTAAAAACCATTACAAATAAAAGAAAGATGAATGCAAATGTGAGATGCACTTTTTGTCTTATCTTTTTTTTAGTTTTCTCATCCCAATCATCCCTTCGTTTCAAACCTAATATGTCAATGCAAAAAGAAGATGTTAAGGCTGTAATGGCACCATCTGCGCTTGGAAATAATGCAGATATTAATGCAATGATAAAAATAACTGAAATGATAGGTGGCATTAACCCCGCATTTAAAGCTATCGCCGGAAATATTTTATCGCCGGTGGCGGTAATACCATTTTGTGAGCCATACAGATATAATAGTCCTCCCAGAAACAGGAATAATAAATTTACCACAACTAATATTGCAGAAAAAGTAAGCATATTCTTTTGAGAATCTTTAAGCGTTTTTACACTTATATTTTTTTGCATCATTTCCTGATCCATACCTGTCATTGTTATTGTGATAAATGCACCGGCAAGGATTTGTTTAAGGAAAAATAATTTTCCATTGGGATCGGTAAAAAATATTTTGGTATGCCCCTGATCAGTTAATGACTGCAACCCGGTTCCGATTCCCATATTTAATTTACTTAGAATATATATAACACAGACAATAAGACCAACCAGCATACAGGTTGTTTGCAATGTATCCGTCCATACGATTGTTTTTACACCACCTTCATACGTATATAACAATATCATTAATAATATTATTACCGTAGTTGCCCAGAAAGGAATACCAAAACTAGAAAGGATTGCATCTTGTAATATTTTAACAACTAAATAAAGCCTGGCTGTGGCTCCCAAAGTCCGGGAAAGAATAAAAAATGAAGCACCTGTCTTATAGGATTTAATACCCAACCGGTTACTTAAGTAATTATAAATTGAAGTGAGATTAAGCCGGTAATACAATGGTAGTAACACATAGGCTATTACAACATAACCAATAACATAACCAATTACAATCTGGAAATAAGCAAAGGCATCTTTATTTACATTACCCGGTACACTTACAAATGTAACCCCGCTAAGTGAAGTGCCTATCATACCAAAAGCAACAAGCATCCAATGGCTGTTGCGGTTACCAATAAAAAAAGATTCATTATCAGATTTGCGTGATGTCCACCATGCTACTAATAATAAAACAGCAAAATAACCAATAACGAATGAAAATAATAATGCAGGAGTCATAGCGATTTTAGATTTAAGATTGAAGTTGACAGGTTTTCAACACTACGCATTTTAATATTGATTGTGAAATTCTATTTTTTGAAGGTAAAGAAATTTAATTTCTCTTTGAGGTAATATTAGTTAATTATGAAGATAAAATCTGTTGCCGTTTTTTGCGGTTCTAAAAATGGCAATAATCCCATTTACATAAAAGAAGCAACATTGGTTGGTGAAATTGCTGCTGAAAATAATATCACAATCATTTATGGAGGTGGCGGTGTAGGTATTATGAAAGCCGTTGCTGATGGTGCAATGAAAAAAGGCGGAATAGTGATTGGTATCATACCAAAATTTTTATTGGATTGGGAACATCAGCATAAAGCAATAACCGAATTGATAGTTGTAGATGATATGCATACAAGAAAAAAGAAATTGTATGAACTCTGTGATTCAGCAATCATATTACCCGGTGGATTTGGAACCCTGGATGAACTATTTGAAATGCTTACCTGGAATCAGCTTTCCATTCACAATAAAAAAATATTTATTCTTAACTCAGGTGGTTTTTACAATCATCTTATTGAACATCTGTATCAATTAGAGAAAGAAGGTTTTTTATATGATAAACTTGAAGAAAGGATTTCCATACTTAATACGGTATCCGAATTAACTCCATTTCTTAAATAACTATCTATTGCTACTCCGCTGAAATAATGGAATTTGTAAGCCGGCTCTGATAATCGGAATCGTTCTTCCATATGCATCGGTATAAGGTGAATTCACATCATTTGAGACATCAAACAATACACTTAAATAATAAAATGGTTGTCCACTTCCCGGTTCACGACCTGTAGAATAACCACCTCCAATTAGAAAACTATTTGCAGAGGCTTTGCTATTTGTAACTGTTCCACCACCCGGTGGGATATATTTTAATCTTAAAAAATTATGTTCGTACTGCGCCTGTGCAAAAATAAATTTTACCGGATATAGTTTTACAAATCCTCCTCCCCCATAGTTTTTTTGACGCAGCCTGTCATCAAACACCTGATAATCCCGATACGATGTATAATTATAATTTATAACTACTCCAGCATCTAACCATCGGGTAAGACTATAGCCAAATACCGGGCTACCCCCAATGAGAAATGTATTGTTATAAAAAGCCAGTGAGACGCTTCCACCTGTAAATAAGTTTTCTTTTTTAAATCCCTTCTTCTCTTCTTCATCATTTTCATTTTGTGCCTGTAAAATGCCAAGAAGAAGTAATTGTGTGAGAAAGAGAAATGTAATTTTTTTCATAGCTGATTTTTCATTTTATAAAATGAACCAGACGGTTAAATCTGCAATGCAATTTAGTATAACTGAATGAAAAATTTCGACTTGAATGTAAAAAGAATGTTTAATCTTTTAACCAAGATCTTTATTGTCCCGGGCGGTTAATTGCAATTCAGAAACCACTTTAGATCGGGAAGGTGCTTTAAATAAAATAAAGCCAAGACACATAGCAATAACAATGAAAATATAAAAGTTGCCGGTGATTAAAAACCCAAACAAACAAATAAAAAGGGGGAATGTGCAAACAACTAATAAAATTGCGATAGCCGAACGATACCGGTTTAGTTTATCGGGTAAATGACGACCTTCATTAACAGCTTCACGAACCCGAATATTATAAATGCGGAATCCAAAGATGATCATCCCTGCAGCCAAACAGACATTCAATATTAAAATAAAATTAATAATATCTTTTTCTTCTGTCATTGGCCCATAAATGCGATTAATAATAACCGATATCGTGATTCCGGAAAAAATAACAATGATAAAACCCAGCCAGGTAGCCCGGAAAGATTTATAAATGGATTGTATAAATTCTGGCGGATAAATGCTCATCAGATATCGAAAATTTTACCTGGATTAAGAATATTATTTGGATCAAATGTCTGCTTAATGTTTGTCATAAGCCGTATATGCGTTAAACTAAACACAATATCCAAAAAATTCTTTTGAATAAGTCCAATTCCATGCTCGCCACTGATGGTTCCGCCCATTTTTTTTACTAATATGAACAATTCCCTTAGGTTTTTTACCATAGCAGGGTTACTAAAACTACCTGACACCCCTTCTTTCTTAATCCGGATATGCAAATTGCCATCACCCGCATGACCGTAACAAACTGCCTGAAAATTATTTAATCGAGCCAATTCTTTTACAGCTTTTATTAATGCAGGCAAAGCTGCCCGTGGCACTACTACATCTTCTTCAATTAAAAAACCATCGAGCTTTACCGCTTCTGCAACCCTGCGACGCAACTTCCATAACTCTGCTTTTTGTTGTTCATCATCAGCAAATAAAATTTCACCACAATCGTATTGCAAAAGCAATTCTGAAATAGCTTCCATTTCTTTCATCAAAATTTCATGATGATTACCATCCACTTCAATAATAAGATGTGCAGCAATTTCATCTGTTATTGGCACGGCATGACTAGCTACCATTTTACTTACAATTTTCAATGCATCAATTTCAATAAGCTCTAATGCACTGGGTGTAAATCCTGCACGGAATATTGCACTTACTGCTTCACCGGCTTTTTCCAGATTACTGAACGGAACCAACATCAGCAATTCATATTTTGGATGCGGAATTAATTTTAAAACAATTTTTGTAACAATCCCAAGTGTGCCTTCGCTGCCAACCATTAATTGAGTGAGATTATATCCGGTAGAATTTTTTAAAACATTTGCACCCGTCCAGATTATTTCACCCGTTGGCAAAACAACCTCAAGATTTAATACATAATCTTTTACTACACCATATTTTACTGCCTTAGGTCCACCACTATTTTCTGCAATGTTTCCACCAATAAAACAACTGCCACGGCTGCTGGGATCGGGTGGATAAAACAATCCTTTTTCTTTTACAGCATTTTGTAAAACTTCTGTTATTACACCTGGCTCTGTTATAACCTGAAGATTTTTTTCGTCTATTTCCAGGATGGTATTCATTCGTTCCAAAGAAAGAACTACACCACCCTGATGAGGAATGGCGCCGCCACTTAATCCTGTTCCTGCTCCTCTTGGGGTAACCGGAATTAAATTCTGGTTACAAATTTTTAAAATAGCACTTATCTCTTCCGGGGTCCGGGGTTTAATAACAAGCTCTGGCGGGAAATGAATGTTTTCTGTTTCATCGTGAGCATAATGATTTAATGATTCGGAGTCGATAAATACATATTGCTCTCCAACTATTTTTTTAAACTCCCGTATATTCATTTCTGTTATTAGAATTGATGCGACTTTATTCATAGTTTAAACTAATTCAGTGAGAATGTAAAAGTCGGAAAAATAAATTGGGAAAATAGGATGTGTGAAGAACTATCAGTACTGCCGCAAAGTAGGGCACATGCTTTGTTTTCTATTTCCTGCATATTGATTAAACAAGCCTTGTTTGATTAAAGAAAATTCAAATGCTCCTCTTGAGTTGTTATAATTACTCAATGTAGAAACAGTAGCGTCGTAGGTGAACGTGAACGTAAGATCTTTATAGCCTAACCCAATTAAAGGTATAATGGCATCCTTAGTTCTGTAATACAAACCGGCAATCAGAATTTTTTCACCATCACCACTTAAATTATAATGCGCATTCATTCCAATATTAATCTGTTTACTTTTTGCCTGCATGGTAAAATAGGCATTGGGATTAACCAACCATTGATCGTTTAATTTAAAAATCCCATTTAAAAATGCAATCTGCCTGCGTGGCACACGATTACCATTTGAAAGATTGTTAAAGAAAGATTCATGCGGTTTGTTAACGTGATGCACGGAGTAGCCGCCATTCACATATACATTTTCCGAAGGGAAATAGGCATAGTTCATTCCTACCTGCATATCCAGATAGCTGATATTATTAGAAGAAAGTATAGCCGATGTAGGCAATTTATTATCAAAAAATTTACCATCGAACTGATCGGGAAATTTAAGATTGGAAGTATTGATTTGCTTATTTACCCAACCTACATTAAACCCAAGACTTAATAAACTTTTATACCCCAGCACCTGATGATATGCTACAGAACCATAAATTTTACTTGAAGTAAGATTCCCACTACCTGCCACATCATGTAAAATAAGTCCACCGAGTCCGAGCCATCCTTTCGGACTATCCTCATCACCTGATTTCATTAATTGAAAATCGCCGAAAGCACTCATCGTTTTATACGGCACAGCCATTATAGCTGACCATTGATTGCGATAATTTACACCCAGGCGATAATCACCATCCGGAATGAAGCCTGTATTAGCAGGATTTGTTGACAAAGGTGAATTGAAGAATTGTGAAAAATGCAAATCTTGCGAAGAAGCTGCAAGCGTTAAGCAACAAGCTGTAAGCAATACTATGATTTTATTAATCTTCATTTCTTATCAACTCATTTTTAAAAGCAATAAATTCAAAAATCGTTTAAATAAACGTCAAAATAAAATTTTCAACTCTTTAGTCATTTTCAAATCAGCTAATCAATGCATTCCGCTACCTTATTAACGTTATATCTCCCCGCTTAGTTGTTTTAGTCCCATCAAAAAATTCTACATCCAATGTATAAGCATACACATCCATCGGTTGTAATGCACTTCTGTATTTTCCATCCCATCCCTGAAAGCGATTTCCGGTTTCAAATACTTTTTGCCCCCAACGGTTCCAGATAATAAATTTCATTTTACTTATACCAAAACCTCGTACGTAAACAATACTGTTGGCATCACCTGTTTGTGGTGTAAATGCATTGGGTACGTCAACCAAAGGATTAATGATAGTAACCACCTGCTGGCATGTATCATCAAAACATCCTGCGGCATTGTATGCCCGTAAACAGGCATTAAATGTTCCCGTTGTATTGTATTGATGAGTAACCGGGGCTCTTGAGGCTGTAAGCAGTGTATCGCCATCTCCAAAATCCCAACGGAATAAAACGGCATCCGGCGATGAAGAATTATTAAATGTATTCGGAGAATTTTCAATTGGAACTATCGGAGAATAGCTAAAACTTGCAGTTGGAATATCAAAAACATTTATGGTAAACCGGGTTGTATCTGTCAGGTTACATGTATTCGGATCGTTTGCTATTAACACGATTGTATAAGTTCCTGCAATAGTATAAGTATGAGTCGGGTTAATTAATATGGAAGTATTTCCGTCACCGAAATCCCATTGAAAACTTGCACCACCAACTGAGGTATTTTTAAATACAGCATTATAAGGTACACACCCGGTAGGCGGCGTAGTAAACTGCGCATCTACAATTGCTGAAACCCTTAACTGAAATGTATCGGACAATGGATAGTTACAGTATGCTGTATCAATCATCGTTAAAATAACATTGTAAGTTCCTGCACCAACATAATTATGAAAAACACTTTCTGTGCCGGCTGTATCAATTGGTGAACCATCACCAAAATCCCAGGCAAAAGATACAGTACCAAATGGCCTTATGGGTGGAGCTGTAGATAAATTATCAAACCGATACTTAAATGAATCACATGGGTTTTGTTTTACCGGTATAAAATCAACGAAAGCCTGAAGATCGCCAACCCGAATATGCGTATATGAAGTATCACGGATATTACAAGTTGTAGAATCAATCGCAATCAACATTACCTGGTACGTACCAACAGCATTATAAGTATGCGATTGCATAAACCCTGTTGCAGCAGGTAAAGGACCAATGGTTGGTGAACCATCTCCAAAATTCCATTCGTACCAAACTGCATTGCGTATTGAATCTGTAAAATCTACTTTTAATGGAACACAACCTGCCGTATCTCTTATCACACCACCAATAGATGACTGAACTGTTGAACCAACACCTGCAAGGTTTAATGCAATTTTTACCATGGTCAGATTACAGTTAGCACCGTTATTAACAGTTCGCCATGCACCCGGAGTAGTAGGATATGGAATTGGAGGCAGCCCCAATTTACAATTACCGCATATAGCCTGATAGATTGTTCCGTTCTGATCGAAACGGCTTGTACCACCATCTACATGATCTGTTCCGCCCGTATTTTGTTGTGCAGCATTATTTTCTCCAAAGAAACTTGCAAATAAAAGTGATACTGCATCTTTTTTCAAAACAAGAAAATACATATCCTTTCCATCCGTAGTACTTTTTATTGCATCAGCTGTTACTGGCAGTCCTGATGTACCTGCACTATTAAACGGGTTACTATCAAAGAAATGACCACCCCAGCCAGATACATAAACATTTTCACAACGATCTACAGTAAAAGCAATAGGTGAAATATTAGGCGTAGCAGACCCAGATCCGAATACAGTAGAATAAACATATGCTGAAAGATCCGGCTGTAGCTTTGCTATAAATTGTTTGCCACCTGGATTACTATATGTTGCATTTTGTACTGGAAAATTGCCAGTGGATTGCCCCATAACATAAGGATATCCCTTACGATCGAACTGAATTCCATATACCTGATCGATTCCACTAGTACCAATAAATG
Organism: Bacteroidota bacterium; assembly: GCA_031362085.1. Classification (GTDB taxonomy): domain Bacteria; phylum Bacteroidota; class Bacteroidia; order Chitinophagales; family Chitinophagaceae; genus VBAR01. Next base: position 29,974 of record JANLSA010000241.1, read on the forward strand.
TGGAGTTGATTATAGAATTTCCATTATTGGAAATTACTGCAACAAATCCATCAATCGGACCCACTGCCGGACCATTAATTATTGGACCAACTGTTCCCGCTTTATTGCCCGGAAAATTTGGGCTTTCTGTGCCGCCTGCTATATAAACATTTCCATTGGGTGAGATAGATAATACATAAGCAGCGTCATTCCCATTGCCTCCCAAATAACTACTGAATAAATTTGCTGAGACATTCGAATTAAATTTAATAACTACTCCATCCTGGCTACCTCCTCCAAAACCAGGTTGAAATGAAGCCGCGGTATTTGGAAAATTAGTTGATTTTGTACTGGAGGCTACATATATATTACCGGCTCCATCCAATATCACTTCAGTTCTTCCATCATCACCATAATTTCTGGCTAATGAACTTGTACCTCCTCTTGTTGGATCTATATTTACACCATCATCCAATGTACCACCAATTTTTTTTGAGCCAATTAATGCAGATCCTGCAGCGTTCAATTTTGTCACAATAATATCAAATCCACCACCCGTTCCTATTTGTCCTGCAGCACCGCCAGTTACTGGATAGTTTGAAGAATTTGATCTACCTGCTACTATTAAATTTCCAGCACCATCTACAATTAGACTGCTTGGCTGCTCGGCACCAGCACCTCCTATATAGGTTGCATAAATTCTGTTTCTTCCATCAGGAGAAAGTTTTATTATCCCGATATCTACTGAGCCGGGTTTATCGTTGGCGCTGCCTCCCTGAAAAACTGTTTGAAATGCACCAGGTGAAGTAGGAAATGTTCCGGCCGGATCTTCAAATACTACACCACCGCCATATAAACTGCCATCAGGTCCGTATGTAGCAGTATAACCCCAGTTATCTGCAGTGCTTCCACTAAATGAACAAAATACTAAAGTAGGATCGATTACAATTGTTGAATTCGGATCGTAATTTTTTAAATCAAATTTTACAATATTTCCACTCACTATGTATTTGCAATTAACTTCTGATTTAACTGAACCATTAACCTGGTAAGTATAAGGTGATGACTCTTTCATCTCACCTAAGGATGTGGAAGTAATCAGTTCTTTATTTTTTACATTTAATTTATCTACACCGGTATATCGCAATGCAATCTTGTTGAGGTTGGCCCCGGGTTTTGCTATGATATCATATTTCAATGTGCCATTATATGTGTAATATCTTACATCCACTCCCGGGTAGATATTTTGCAAAGTCATTCCCTGGTAAATGCGGCAGTTACTTGTCCACTTAGCGGGGTCGTTTCCGATTATATAATTATTATATGTGTTGATGGTTTTATCAGCAACGATTTTCATATCGGCATTTGCGCCAATAAAATCAACATTCCATGAATGAGAATTAACTGTTATAGGACCTGTTCGTTTTGCTACGCTACTATTCTTATCAGATCCGTGTAATGAGGCATATAGGTTTTGTAAATCATCTGCATTGGATTGTGAAATTGTGAAACCACCATCACGGATAAAAACAGAGCCGTTGTCTATTGTTCCGCGGAATTTAACCCGGCTATCCCATTGACCTTTATTCTCTACAAATTCTATTACTCCCTGACCATTTGAAATAGTTACAAAGCATAACAAACTAAATAAGATAAGTGTGAGGTATCGGTTCAAAATCAAGTTTTAGTTTTATAAAGAACGAAATTTAATGCTTCTTTGTTTAAAATCTTCTGTTAAGATAATCAAGTCTTTCGTCATTTTACCTGAGAATGACAATCCAAATTCGTTTTTTATTACGAAATTTTACTCCAAACTCTGCCGCCATGTTGCTGTAACAGAAAATTCTTTAACTGCAAATTTTCTGCCGAACTAAGATCAGGATCATTTTCTAAAATCCCTTGAGCAATATTACGGGCTGTGTCAAGAATCTGACGGTCTTTGACAATGTTGGCAAGCTTAAAGTTTAAAAGCCCACTTTGTCTTGTTCCTTCTATATCACCAGGCCCCCGTAATTCAAGATCTTTTTCTGCTATTTCAAACCCATTTGATGTAGCAGTCATAATCCGGATGCGTTCCCGGGCATCATTACCTATTTTAGTTGATGATAAAAGGATACAATAACTTTTTTCAGCACCTCTGCCAACTCTACCCCGTAACTGATGCAATTGAGATAAACCAAAACGTTCAGTGCTTTCGATTACCATAACCGATGCATTCGGAACATCCACTCCAACTTCCACTACGGTTGTGGAAACCATTATTTGCGTATCACCCATAACAAACCGTTGCATATTCATCTCCTTTTGTTCATTGGGCTGTTTACCATGCACCATGCTGATCCAATATTTTGGCTCAGGAAAATAAGCTTTTACATTTTCATATCCTTTCATCAGATTTTCATAATCCATCTTTGAGCTTTCTTCTATTAATGGAAAAATAATATATGCCTGTCTTCCTTTTGCAATTTCATTTTTTATAAAATCCATCACCTTACTTCGATGCGTATCATATCGGTGGACGGTATTGATAGGTTGGCGGCCCGGTGGCAATTCATCAATCACACTATAATCCAAATCACCATATGCTGTCATGGCCAAAGTCCGTGGGATTGGGGTGGCTGTCATTACCAAAACATGAGGAGCTGTTTCTGCTTTTTCCCAAAGCTTTGCCCGTTGAGCTACTCCAAAGCGATGTTGTTCATCTACAATCACCAAACCAAGATTTTTAAATTGTACTACTTCCTCAATTACGGCATGTGTGCCGATAAGAATATTTAGAGAACCTTCATTCAGACTTTGTGAAATTTTTTTTCTTTCTTTTGTTTTAGCAGATCCGGTAAGCAGTTCAACTGTTACCGGCAAATCTTTCAGCATCTTTTTAATACTGGCTAAATGTTGCTGAGCCAAAATTTCTGTTGGCGCCATCAGGCAACTTTGAAAACCATTATCTGCAGCAAGCAACATGGTAAGTAATGCAACAATTGTTTTCCCACTACCCACATCCCCTTGCAATAAACGATTCATCTGGCGACCTCTTGCCGTATCAGTTCTTATTTCTTTTAAAACTCTTTTTTGCGCATTCGTCAGTTCAAAAGGCAAATAATTTTTATAAAAATTATTAAACAACTCTCCCACTTTTTCAAACAATACTCCTTTCGAAAAGCGATGACGGTTACTTCTCAATTGCATTATACGTAACTGCGCAACAAATAGTTCTTCAAATTTTATCCGGGCTGCAGCCAATTCAAAATCTTCTGGTGATGTAGGGAAATGAATTTTTGTCAGCGCTTCAAATTTTGAAAGCAGCTTCAATTGTTTTATTACGGGTGCAGGAATATTTTCGGGGATATCTTTTACACTTACTATTTTCATCAACACTTCAGTAAGCTTTGCTATTTGTCTTCCACCCAATCCTTTTGCTTTTAATTTTTCTGTAGATGGATAAACAGGTTCTAAAAAACTTTTACCATCCTTTTTATCTGATGTAAGCGGTTCAATTTCCGGATGCGTGATTTGTGGATTACCTTGAAAGAATGATACCTTACCATAAATAAGATAAGGCATCCCAACTTCTACTATTTTTTGAATCCAGTTCACACCCTGAAACCATACAAGCTCAAGCTCGCCAGTATTATCTTTTACAATAGCAACAGCACGTTTAGAAAATTTTTGACCGATTACTTCAAATCGGATAATCTTACCGGCAATCTGCACATATTCCGTATCAGGTTTAATTTCATTTATTAAATTTACCTGAGTCTTATCTACATGGCGAAAAGGGAAATGCTCCAGCAAATTTTTAAATGTGAAAATGCCTAACTCTTTTTTCAGTAATTCACCACGGTGTGGACCCACACCTTTCAGATATTCTATTGGGCTTGATAATATGTTAGGGGAAGATGAAATATGAAAATGTTTCTTACAAAAATAAATGAAAGTTGGCGCCGAATTGCGTTTAAACTTTGCTGTTAAATTTTATTTTTGAAAAAATAAGTGCCTCAAATAATAAATTAAAGTTGCCTGTTGATAAAATTGAGTTTGTATATCCAGAATTATCTTCTATTTTTATAGTCACCCGGTATCAAAAACTTAAACCGAATGAAAAGCCATCTCCACCTTTTGCAGATTAATCTGCAACTTGGCGATTTTAAATTTGCTTTACTAAGTCTCGTTACTGCATTTGTTGTTACACTTATCACAATCCCCCCGATTATTTTATTAATAAAAAAGTATAAGTTATTTGATATGCCCGGTGCAAGAAAGGAGCATTCGTTACCCATACCAACCATGGGCGGAATTGCCATTTTTTCCGGAATGACTGCAGCTTTGTTAATATGGTTTCCTTTTAGTAATAACCTGGCACAAATTTGTTTTTTCTTTTCAATATTTATTTTATTTGGACTTGGCATTATGGATGATCTGCGAGATCTATCAGCCCGTTATAAATTCATCGTTCAAATAGGATTGGCTATTCTAATAGCTTTGGCCGGCATACGCATTACCTCTTTCAATGGGCTATTTGGAATAAATGAACTTTCCATTTCTGCACAATACATGATGACAATACTTGCAATTGTCGGAGTTACAAATGCATTTAATCTTATAGATGGCATTGATGGTTTGGCAGGTGGTTTAGGATTTATGAGTTTAATTACACTTGGCTTATTTCTTACAATGAGCAAGGATGCAAATACCGCATTAATTGCATTTGCATTGGCTGGGGGATTGCTTGCATTCCTTTATTATAATTTTAATCCTGCCAGAATTTTTATGGGAGATACCGGCTCTTTATTATTAGGATTTGTTGTCGCAGTTCTTTGTATTCGTTTTATTCAGGTAAACAATACAAATGTTAATGCAATTATTGAATTCCCCCCTGTCTTTACATTGGGACTGGTTATGGTTCCTGTTTTTGATACGCTTCGGGTTTTTGCTACCAGAATATGGCGGGGAAAATCTCCATTTATTGCAGACCGTACTCATATTCACCATTTACTTACCAATACCGGCATCAATCATTCATTGGCAACAAGAATCATATGTATTGTACATGCTATGATTCTGATAGATGTATATGTAATGAGGAATGTAAGACAGGAATGGTTGCTGCTGATACTATTCGCATTTATGATACTTGTTACTGTTATTTTCAACAATATTTCAATAATTACAAAATGGTTTGTTTCAAAAAGCACATCTGTTCAATCTGAAAACTAAAAACCGCTGTTGAATAAAACCTTTCCCTCTTTATAAAAATTAAAATCATCTAGTTTCTATTGAACTGAAAACTTAAATACAGTTGTGTGCTTATAAGTTTCTCCGGGTTTTAAAATTGTAGTTGGAAATGATTTTTGATTGGGGCTATTTGGGAAATGTTGTGTTTCCAAACATAAGGCGCCATGCTTAATGTATTTCATTCCTCCTTTTGTATTGGTCAATGTGCCATCTAAAAAATTACCCGCATAAAATTGAATACCGGGTTCCGTTGTCCATACTTCCATTTTCCTTCCACTGTTTGGTTCCGTAAGTTCAGCAACTAATTCCAACGAATTCCCATTTTTATTTAATACCCAGTTATGATCATAGCCACCTGCTACCTGGTCTATTTCTTTTCCAATTTTCTTTGCTGTATTAAAATCCATTGGACCATCTGCTACTGATTTTATTTCTCCGGTGGGAATTATCTGATCATTTACCGGAGTGTAGTTGGCAGCTTTTATCATCAGTTCATGATTCAATATTGTTGAATCTTTTCCGGCAGATAAATTAAAATATGCGTGACTGGTTAAATTGATTGGTGTTGCTTTGTCTGTTGTTGCACTATAATCAATCATCAATCCATTGTCAGATGATAAAGAATAGACTACTTCAATCTGCAAATTACCGGGATAGCCTTCTTCTCCATCTTTACTGAGGTATGAAAGTTTCATGCTGCTGTCTCCAGGTAATTTTTCAATATTCCAGTACACTTTATCAAATCCAATATTACCGCCATGTAAGCTATTTCCGTTCATATTTCCAGCCAATATATATTCTTTCCCATCCAACGAAAATTTTGCGTTGGCAATTCTGTTTCCGTAACGCCCAATCAAAGCCCCAAAGTAAGGAACTCCTTTTTGCAAAAAATCATCAAAGGATTCAAACCCTGTAACTACATCACCCATTTCCCCTTTCTTATCGGGTGTAATAATTTTTGTAATAATTCCTCCATAATTAATTACACTTACCTGCATACCATTTACGTTTGTCAGCATATATTCAGTTACCGGTTTATTTTCAAAACTTCCGAATGATTTTTCGGTAAGTGTTGCTTTTTCAATTTTCATTGTATTCTTTGTTTTGGGTTCTGTAGTTGTGTTATTGCATGATGTGCTTAAAATAATAAGAGACGCAATTAATATTTTATTTTCCATTTTCAAAGCTTAATTTTTTTAAACGTTTTTCATTTTCACATTAATTATTTTAAAATTATTTGATTTTAGAAAATGGAAGTGGTTTTAAAAAAACCGATTCAATTTTTTCTACCAATTTTCCATTGCGTTCCGATGCTTCGAATACCGTTATTTTTTCCGGGTCTTTTCTAAAATTGTCAAATGATATTTTAGCAGCTTCTTCACTGTCATGCGCCAGTATATAAATCAATTTCGGCTGTATAGTATCTGCAGCTTCTACCGTATTCCAATATGCAATATTTGTCATCCCAAATTTTTCAAAACCCCTGCGTGTATAATTTTTAAACCGATTATTCAGATTATTTAATTGTCCGGCATTCGGGAAATAAGTTCTTAATTCAAACACTCTTGATTTATCAGAAACTGAAGTTTGAATAAGTGGTGAATAATCGGTTGCACTTAATAAATACGATTCAATTTTACTAATTATTTTTCCACTCTCTTCCGATTTGCTTTGCACTTTTTTCCATTCAGGATCTGCAACAAAATCTTTCCAGGCATTTTCTTTTGCTTCTATGTTTGGAAAAGATAAAACATAGTATAAAACATTTTTTTCATTTGAAACAGGAACCCAGTAACCTACATTCGTCATCCCATGTTTTTCAAAAAGCTTTGTTGTATGATTGGTAAAACGTTCAATCAATGCATCTAATCTGCCAGGTTCACAATAGTATATTCTTAATTCATACAATTTAGAATCAATACCAGTAGTAAATTGATTCTGGGATGGTTTGTGATGCCAAACACCGGAAGTAGTTATCAGCAAAGCTTTGACTTGATTTCCTTGTGCAAAGGGTTTTTGACCCAAACCAGATAGAAAAAATAAAATAATAAAAATGAGATTTTTAGATTTCATGATTTGTTATTTTAAAATATTATTAATCTTGTTAAGCTCTTCCCTTGTAAACGAATAATTTTCCAAACAGCGTATAGAATCCAATATCTGTTCTGGCCTGCTTACGCCGATTAAAACAGAACTGATACGTTTATCTTTCAATATCCATGCAAGTGCCATTTGTGCCAGGTTCTGTCCACGTTCTTCTGCCAGTACATTTAATTGACGTACTTTATTAATTTTCTCATCAGAAACCTGATCCTCCTCAATAGCTCCGTTGCCACGATGGCTTGCGGCTCTTGACCCTTCCGGAATTCCCTTTAAATATTTATTGCTTAGCAAGCCTTGTGCAAGAGGAGAAAAAGGGACGCATCCCACTTTATTTTCTTCCAATACATCTAACAGGCCATCTTCTACCCAACGATCGAACATAGAATATTTTGGCTGATGAATTAAACAAGGTGTTCCCAACTCTTTTAATATTTGAATTGCTTTTGTTGCTTCTTTCGGCTGATAACTTGATATACCAACATAAAGAGCTTTTCCCTGCCGCACCATCAGATCAAGTGTACCCATTGTTTCTTCCAGAGGAGTTTCGGGATCAGGCCGGTGATGATAAAATATATCTACATACTCAAGACCCATCCTTTTTAAACTTTGGTCAAGACTTGCTACTAAATATTTTTTTGAGCCCCAGTCTCCATAAGGACCAGCCCACATACCCCACCCCGCTTTTGATGAAATAATCAACTCATCCCGGTAAGGAATAAAGTCATCTTTGAATATTTTTCCAAAATTTTCTTCTGCTGAACCCGGAGGCGGGCCATAGTTATTTGCCAGATCAAAATGTGTAATGCCATTATCAAAAGCGACCCGTAACATATTGCGGGCATTTTCCAAAGAATCGATATGACCGAAATTGTGCCAAAGGCCCAGCGATATGGCTGGTAACATTAGACCGCTGTTACCACATCTGCGGTATTCCATTTTCTGATATCGTTCTGAATTTGCTTCGTATTTCATGTGTAGTTTTTTAATTTAAAAAATTAGGATAGGATATTTAACCTCCTTAACCTTTGCTGATATGTTGTCTGTGTATGATACTTTTTTACAACATAAATAAATATTGGGTTTAAATCGCAAGTTAATCAGTGTGTGTAATAAAAACATCTAAAAAAATTCAATGATGGTTTTTAGACAATTTATTAAGATTAGTTTGGATTTCATTCTTTACAAATAATCAGAAATTCTACAGAAAATAATTTAAATCATTTTTTTTACTCAATTACTTTTGTTTAACTTCAAACTACAAATAAAATAACAAATGCCTATTTATAATTTAAAAGTAAACGGGAAAGATTACCGTGCTGATGTGGCAGCCGATACTCCGCTTTTATGGGTACTCCGGGATCATCTTGGTTTGGTAGGTACCAAATATGGTTGTGGTATTGCAGAATGCGGTGCATGTACAGTACATGTTGATGGTAAAGCTGTCAAATCCTGTGTGTTCATTGTTTCTAGAGTCAAGTCATTAAAAGTTACAACAATTGAAGGCTTGTCAGAAAAAGGAGATCACCCATTGCAGCTTGCATGGGATGAGGTGGATGTGCCACAATGCGGATATTGCCAGGCCGGGCAGATGATGACGGCTGCGGCTTTATTAAAACAAAATCCCAAACCATCGGATCAGCAAATTGATGATGTCATGCACGAAAATTTATGTCGCTGTGGTGCATACCATCGTATCCGTGAAGGTGTAAAATCAGCCAGTAAAAAATTATAAAATATGACAACTTTAAATAAATCCAACAGAAGAGATTTTATTAAAATAACATCGATGACAGGTAGCGGTCTGCTGCTTGGCTTCAGTTGGTTTAGTGCAGAAGCTGAAATGCCTATGATAATGGCTAAAGCAAATTTTGCTGGTGATCTGGGTTTTAATAGTTTTTTGTCAATAGCAACTGATGGCACTATAACTATTTTTTCTCCCAATCCTGAACTGGGTCAAAACATCATGACTTCTTTCCCCATGATAGTTGCTGAAGAGCTGGATGCAGACTGGACAAAAGTGAAAGTAATACAAGCACCTTTAGATACAGTAAAATTTGAAAGGCAATTAACTGGTGGCAGCGGCGCCATTCCGCATTCATATAAAAGATTAAGAGTAGCCGGAGCTTCTGCAAGACATTTATTAGTAACAGCAGCGGCTGCCCGCTGGAATGTTGTAGCAACAGATTGCACAACAAACAATGGGTTTGTAATAAATTCAAAAACAGGAAAAAAATTGAGCTATGGTGAATTAGCAGAGGAAGCTTCTAAATTAACCGTGCCCGCAGACTTACCATTGAAGAACCGGAAAGATTTTAAAATTATTGGCAGCTCTGTAAGAAATGTAGAGAATAAAAAAATAATTACCGGCAAAGGAATTTTTGGTTTGGATTTTTACCGCGAAGGAATGGTGTATGCCATGATTCAGCGGCCACCGGCATTTGGCACGAAAATTAAATCAGTGGATGCTGCTGAAGCCAAAGCGATGCCAGGAATAATTGATGTGGTTAGTTTTAAAAACAATGTAGCTGTAGTAGGCAAGTCTACATGGGAAGTAATGAAAGCAAGAACAACATTGAAAGTTGAATACGAGAAAGACGGAAATATAGAAAGTTCATCAGATCATAATCAATTATTCATTTCATTGTTAGACAATGGTAAGATAACCCAGCGCAGAAAAGATGGAGATGTGGACACTGCATTTAAGAATGCAGCAAAAATTATCAAGAGTGAATACCAATGTCCCTTCATTCCTCATAACCCGATGGAGCCGATGAATTTTTTTGCAGATGTTCGACAAGATAGTGTGGAATTAGTTGGCCCTACACAAGTACCTGCAAGTGCCCGTGCAGCTACTTCAAAACTTTTAAATATTCCTGAAAATAAAATTACGCTGGAGCTTACCCGCCTGGGTGGCGGATTTGGCAGACGACTTCAAAACGATTACGTATTGGAAGCTGCAGAATTATCCAGCATCATTAAAAAACCTGTGAAAGTAATATGGACCCGTGAAGATGATATGACGGGTGGAAGTTACCGGCCTGCAGTTCGATATCGTTTTGAAGCAGCGCTGGATGATAAAGGAAATATGATTGGTTATAAATTAAGAGGCGTTGGAATTAATGTAGGCAACTCAACCCGTGAAAATAATTTTCCTTCGGGTGCAGTTGATAATCTATTAATTGATTCAGCAGAGCACATATCCCCTATCACTACAGGACCATGGCGTGCCCCCGTTACTAATTTTTTAGCATTTGCCGAGCAGAGTTTTTTAGATGAAGTGGCTATTGCTGCTGGAAAAGATCCGGTACAATTCAGATTAGAGCTTTTACAAAAAGCAAGAACGAATCCGGTTGGTGCAATCAGGTATAGTATTGACAGAATGGAAACCGTAATTAAACAGGTTGCAGAAAAATCAGGATGGGGAACAAAAAGCGGAGTATCGCAGGGTTTCAGTGTTTACTTTTCTCACCAATCTTATGTAGCTCAGGTTTGCGAAGTAGTTATGAATGATAAAACTCCGGTTGTTAAAAAAATATATGCTGTTTCGGATTGCGGAGAAGTGATTAATAAAAGCGGCGCCCTGCAGCAGGTGATGGGTGGAATAGTTGATGGTTACGGACATGCCATGTTTGGAAAACTTACATTTAAAGATGGTGCACCGGAACAAAATAATTTTGATCAGTTCCGTCTTATCCGCATGAAAGAAATTCCAGAAATAGAAGCACATTTTGTTGATAATGGAATTGATCCTACGGGTCTCGGTGAACCTGCATTGCCACCAACAGGCGGCGCTGTGGCCAATGCAATTTTTAAAGCAACGAAAGTACGGTTGAAAAATCAACCCTTTATGGACGAACCTCCATTTAGTGAGGCTAAAGCGTTTTGAAAAATTGAATACAGTTCAACTGCTTCAGTTAAACTGCATATTAAAAAGACACTGATTAATCATGCCGCATTCCTTCTGCAATTTTAAAAACATGCAGGATAAAAGGAAACAGCGCATCAATTGTTTCTGTTGCTCCTTTGGGTGAACCGGGTAAAGTAATTACTAATGTTTTGTTGATGAAGCCTGCAACACCTCTCGACAACATAGCATATGGCATTCGTTGTTGTCCATAGTTTCTTGCCGTTTCCATGATGCCGGGTATTTCTCTTGTTAATAAAGGTTTGATAGCATCCGGTGTTACATCTCTAGGTGAAAGGCCGGTGCCACCTACGAAAAGAAGTAGATTAAAATTCTCTGTTGAATATTTTTTTGCAGATTCCTGAATCATATCGAAATCATCAGGTATAGTTAAATAGTTTACAACTTCAATTTGATTACTCTTTAGTTTTTCAATCACTTTTAATCCGGCTGTATCTTCTTTTATTTTTTGAAATACACTGTCTGAACAAACTATTACTACAGCTTTCAATCCTTCTGTAAACTGGTCTTTGAAATCCGACTTTCCACCTTTTTTTGATTCTAATTTTATTGTTGATATATAAACTCCTTTATCAATTGGTTTCAGCATATCATAAATAGTAAGAGCAGCAACCGAGGCGCCATGCATGGCCTCCACTTCTACGCCGGTTTTATAAATGGTATGTACTTCAACAGTTATATGAATTTGCAAACCTTCTGTTTCATAAGTGATGGCTGCATATTCTATTGGCAACGGATGACAATCGGGAATTACATCACTGGTTTTTTTTATTCCAAGTAAACCTGCTGCCCTGGAGAATTCGAAAATATCCCCTTTAGGAACTTTGCCCTGATTGACTGCTTCAATGGTTTCTTTTTTTGAAACAACAACCGTTGCTTTTGCAATTGCCTGCCGAAGTGTGTTTGATTTATGTGTGATGTTTACCATTATTTATTTTCTTTCCATTGATGTGTTTCGTCTGCAAATAATTCTTTTCCCCACACAGGTAATTCTGCTTTAATTCTTTCCACCGTTTCCTCGCAGGCATCTATAGCCACTTTTCTATGTGCTGACGATGTAAATACGAAAAGACATATTTCACCTGCAGCAACTTTTCCTAAACTATGATACACATGCATACACACCAATGGATATTTTTCAAAAATAGCCTCTCGTATTTCGTACATTTTTTCCAGTGCCATTTCTTCATAGGTTGTGTATTCAATAGCCGCAACTTGTTTTCCTTCTATATCATCTGCTCTTACCTGTCCTAAAAAAATACTGTGACCACCGATATTTGTTTTTGTTTTATGTTTTGAAATGCTATCTGCAATAAAGGAAGGTTCGATAGCACCCTGCAAAAAAATATTCCTGAGTTTCTTTTCTTTCATATCAATTGCTTTTCATGTATTTTTTTCCAGGAAATGATACCGCCCTGTAAACTATAGCATCTTTTTTTATTTTCAAATAATTCGTTCGCCATGGCAGCTGCTTTCAAACTTCTTATCCCTGTCTGGCAAAAGAAAATAATAGTATCAGCAGCTAATCCATTCAAATTATTTTTTAATTCTGATAAAGGTATCCTTGCATGTTCAAATTCTGTTACAGAAGGTAATTCATTTAATTCTCTTACATCAACAATTTTCGTTTTACTCTGAAGCAACAGCGAATCAAACTTATCTGCATCGATTTCAAATTGTGAATTATCAGTTACACAAGCATTATCATAATTCATTTTTAAAAATTCAGATTCATTACGTGGCGTTGTTTCTGATTTTGAACTTTGTTCATAATTAAAAACAAAAACCTGGTTGTTCAGCGCATTATAAGTCAGCAATTGATTTGATAAAAGTTCTCCTATGCCGGTTATTAATTTTATTGCTTCACTTGCCTGCATACTACCGATAATGCCTGGAAGAACACCCAACACACCAGCCTCTTCACAATTCATTACTTCACTTTGTTCAGGTTGAACAGGAAATAAATCACGATAGTTAGCGGTTCTTTCTTTTTCTTTCGTAGTTATATTAAAAACGGCTACCTGTCCTTCAAACCTGTTTACAGCTCCATATATCAAAGGTTTGCCTTTCAACACACATGCGTCATTAATCATATAACGTGCTGCAAAATTATCTGTACAATCAATAATGACATCATATTCATTTATTATACCCAGGCAATTATTTTTATCTAAATGAATATGATATTCTATTAATTCAATTTCAGGATTTACAAGGTGAAGTTTTTCTGCTGCAACAGAAACTTTTGATTTACCGATATCATTTGTATTATATAAAACCTGCCGGTGAAGATTTGTTATTGACACCACATCCTTATCAACAAAACCAATACATCCAATACCAGCTGCTGTAAGGTATTGTAATACCGGGCAGCCCAATCCACCTGCGCCAATCACCAATACTTTTGCCTTCAGCAATTTTTGTTGCCCTTCAATGCCAAATTCTTTTAAAAGAATTTGCCGCTGATATCTTTCATGTAATTTATCGTTATTCATTTTATCCGCCAGAAAAAGGGGGGAGTAATGCTATTTTAACCTGCTCACCAATTTCTGTTTTTTTATGTATGATTTGATTATCCACAGCTATAAGAAATTTCTTTTCTTTTAATAAGGGATATTGAGAATATAATTTATTTAAAAGCAAATCTGTGTCAGCAACATGACTGATGGAAACAACTGAAGTTCCTGTAACATCTTCCAGTTGTCCGAATATCATAATGTTCATCATGGTTTCCATTTATTCTTTTTATGCTGCTGTAAAAATTAATTTATAAGATGCCAATATTAATACTAATGCAAGGAGTATCCTCAGCACATTCTGGTTAAATTTCATTGCCCCGAAATAAGCCCCGCAA
>JANLSA010000312.1:0-6067 GCA_031362085.1 Bacteroidota bacterium
TTGCATTACCCGGTAAACACTATCCTGGTGCTTTGCATATAATACTTCTTTGGCGGTTAATGGTACGGTGCGGATATTACTCCAGAAGATACTATCTTTCTGATAGGCTTCACTTGATGTAGCACTTACTTCATTATTAAAATAATTTTTCTTAAAATTTTTATTTAAGTCAAAATCTGAATAAACTACGGTTGTTTCTCCATAGCGTTTTCCGGTTTTTGTTTTACTATAATAATTAAACTGCTGTTGTTTTATCATCCAGGTATTAATCGTTCCCGAATCTGTCGTGACAGGCAACTTTTCATATTCCTGTTTTACTTCAAAAAAATCATTCTCGGGTAAATGAGCAGTTGGCAAACGAAACTCGGCCTTTAATACCACCCACAAACTATCCATGATAGTCAATTCACCTTCTACTGTTGCATTACTCAGTAACCTGGATCGTACACTAACCGTAAATATTTTCCGGCGACCGACACGTTCTGTCTTTACTGTTTTAAAACGATAAGCTATTAAACCACTATAACTAACCGGAGATACAAATGGAATACGGGAAATCGCAGGGGCTTTGATCAGGTTATTATAAATATTAAAATCGCCATCTGTAGTTGTAAGATAAAATAGATTATCGGTGTTGCCGCCTTTCTTTACTCCCACTCTCTCCTCTTTTATATTTCCACCGTTTCCTTTATCCAGCCGGATCGAAATTTCAGCTAAAGACATTTTAGAAAAATCCTCCTTGTAAACAGAATCGGTTTCCTCTTTTTTCTTTTTTGCATCGATAGAATCCTGTTGAGTGGCTTTGATATAAACATTACAACTATAATTTCCGGCTGCCGATTGATGTTCATCTTTATGTTGTACTACTTTTCTTACAAACTCTTCTGCACGGTCCCTGTATTTTGCTCTTACAATTATTTCGCCCAAACTAGCCGTATCATCCAGTTCCAGCATTACATTTTCCACTGTATCCTGATTGGTAATGAAAAATGTAACCACTTTAGTTTTAAAACCAACCATAGATATGACCAAATCATATTGACCTCTTTCCAGGGAAAAAGAAAAAGACCCGTCGTCTTTTGTAGTTTGCCCGATTTTAAAATCTTTTATTTCCACACTTGCCAATGGCAAAGGCTCTCTTTTTGTATCCATCACCACACCGGAAATTTTATATACCTGGCTCAATGCAGTTGGTGCAGCGCAGAGTAGCACAATAAAAAAATATAGCGTTGATTTAAATTTCATTTTACCGAAACAAAAATAGTTTATTGAAAATAGTTTATCAGAATTAATATCGGAGTATAAAGTTTATTTGAGATTAAATTAACAAAATGAACCTGGCATGGATGAAAAATTATTGATATATACAGACCCGATTGATTTATGCTGCATAGAATTACCGAACGTAAAAGAGTGCGACGCAACTAAAGCTTAATAGTAGTAATTCAGTTCGGTTCATTACCACTCTACTCACCAACAAAAACATTAACCAAAATTTTTACTCCACAATTTCTGTTCACATCTGTTAATAATTAACTTTAGGAATCAAAGAATTTTATCAGTTACTTTAAATCATGGATGGTAGCTCTTTGGTGTCAGAAACAATCTTGTTCATTTAAACCGTATCGAATTGACTGAAACAATTATCAACCTCGAAACCGTCAACCCTATTGAATTTTTTGGCGTAAACAATGGTAAGCTCGACATTCTCAAAAAAAAATTCCCTCTTCTCAAAATTTTAAGTCGTGGTACACAAATTAAACTAAGTGGCTCACCGGAACAAATTGCTCCGGCCAGGGAAAAGATTGAACTCCTGGTTCAATACCTTGAACGTAACGGCCACATGAGTGAAAATTATTTTGAGCAAGTACTCGGCGGTGATGATGCTGAGACCATTGACAATTTTAAAGAACGAAACCCGAATGATGTTTTAGTTTTTGGCCCGAATGGAAAAACAGTAAGGGCACGAACCAACAACCAGAAAAAGATGGTACAGCAAACAGATCACAATGATATTGTGTTTGCCATTGGCCCTGCTGGTACCGGTAAAACGTATACTGCAGTTGCACTAGCAGTACGTGCCTTAAAAAACAAACAGGTTAAAAAAATTATTCTTACCCGGCCTGCAGTAGAAGCCGGAGAAAATCTGGGTTTCCTTCCCGGTGATCTGAAAGAAAAGATTGATCCGTATTTACGTCCGCTGTATGATGCACTCGATGATATGATACCCGCTGATAAACTGGGCTATTATATGAGTACACGTACAATCGAAATTGCACCATTGGCTTATATGCGTGGACGTACACTTGATAATGCATTCATCATTCTGGATGAAGCACAAAATGCCACTGACCTGCAACTAAAAATGTTTTTAACACGTATCGGCTCCAGCGCAAAAGCAATTATTACGGGTGATGTAACTCAAATTGACCTGCCCCGAAATCAACGGAGTGGTTTACACACTGCCGTGCGGATTTTAAAAGATGTAGATGGCATCGGTCATATTGAATTGGATGAAGACGATGTAGTACGTCATAAATTGGTGAAAGCAATTTTAAGAGCTTATGATAAAGAGAGAGTCGAAAACGATCCGGAACAACACCAGAGAAGATAAATCAGCTTTCATACAAAGAAACCCGCAGTTAAAATTTGATTGCGGGTTTTTTGTTAGCTTGCATACTATGAAAAATATTTTGTCTTTTTTAATCTCTGTATCCTTGCTGATAGCCTGTAATAATACAACTCAGACACAGGAAACACTTCAATCATCCGGTCTGAATGATGCCACCCGGAATTTTTTGAAAGCAGCATTGGAAGGCAATTTTGATATGGCAAAAAAATATATGCTGATTGACACAGCCAACCTTCAATACCTGACTTATGCAGCAGCTGCTTATCAAAAATTAGATACAGTGAAAAAAGAAGGTTATGCAAATTCATCCATCATTATTCATTCATCAGAAGAAAAAATAAAAGACAGTCTGGCGATTGTTATTTATTCCAATTCTTTTATGAACAACCCGGATACACTGCGTATTTTAAAACAAAACAATAACTGGTTAGTAGATTTAAAATACCTGTATGAACATGATTATGATACTGCGATGCAGCGATTACTTTCAAAAGATACATTGAAATGATAAAAGACATCTTGTTTGTTGCAGTGGGAGGTGGTGCAGGATCTGTGCTTCGTTTTCTTTGCCAAAAATGGATTGGAACGAATGTAAATTATTTTTACCCGGTTGGAACTTTCGTCATAAATATTACAGGCTGTTTTTTAATTGGTGTATTTTTTTCAATTGCATCAAAAAACAGTTCATTTAATTCGCAATGGCAGTTACTGTTAATGACCGGGCTTTGTGGTGGCTTTACTACTTTTTCTGCCTTTACATTAGATGGAATGAATCTATTGAAGCAGGATAAAACTGGTTTGTTCTTTTTATATATCGGGGCCAGTGTATTGCTGGGCTTACTGGCAACCTGGGCGGGTATTAAAATTTTTAAATAATATTTTTTTATGAATAAAACATTACATCCCTGGCATGGTGCCCATTACGGAAAGGATGCACCTGAAACCGTTGATGGCTTAATTGAAATACCACAAGGCTCACGTACAAAGTATGAAGTGGATAAAGAAACCGGCCTTATCCGATTAGACAGAGTAATTCATTCTTCATTTCATTATCCCATCAATTATGGATTTATACCACAAACATTGGGTCTGGATGGCGACCCATTGGATATCCTTGTACTGTGTTCGCAACCTTTGCAATCGCTGTGCCTGGTAAAAGCAAATGTAATTGGCAATATGCAAATGATAGATATGGGTATGCAGGATGATAAGATAATTGCTGTAGCTGCAAAAGATCCTTCGGTAAGTCATATAACCAGCATGAGTGATATGCCGCCACATTTTTTGGCAGAGCTTCGCAATTTTTTTGAACAATACAAAGTTTTGGAAAACAAAAAAGTGGTGATTGATAATTTTCAGGAAAAAGAAATCGCTTACACTGTAATTAATGAAGCAATTGCCTTGTACAAAAAAGAATATAGTAACTACTAATGCAGAATAAATTTAAGAAAATGAATACGGAAACTGTTTTACTATTACTGGCCATTGGTGTGGCTGCCGGCATCTTAAGTGGATTGGTTGGTGTAGGCGGCGGATTGATTATTGTACCCGCATTAATTTTCTTTCTGGGTTTTACACAGCACCAGGCGCAGGGCACTTCGTTAGGATTATTATTATTACCGGTTGGCATATTAGCCGTAATGAATTATTATAATAAAGGACAGATTGATATAAAAGTAGTCGGCGTAATGAGTATTGCTTTTGTATTGGGTGGATGGCTCGGAAGTAAGATTGCACTTTCCTTGCCACAAGACACCGTAAAAAAAATATTTGCCATCTTTCTTTTTTATACAGCATTCCGTTTGTTGCATTGGGATGCAGCCATCATTAAATGGATAAAAGGACTTACCAACTGATATGAAGAAAATTATTTTCATCATACTTCTGCTTGTCATCAATCACACCGTTTTTTGTCAATCAGGCTTTGACAAAGCAATAAAACTTTATTATCGTGTCAATCCGTTTGACAGAAGATTCAGCACCGTACTTACCGACATCTTAACAGACACTTCTTTTGTAAAAAAAGAAATGAAAAAAAGAACAGACAGTACTCTCTTTTTTCTCAATGGAAATTATAAGCAGTTCAATCCTTTTGATTTTAAAGCCAATGAAACACAACTTCGTATGGGTGAAACCGAACTGGTTTATAATGATTCTCTAAATACGAATGACACAATTCTTATCTATCAGATTCTTGGGCTTGTAGAAAATAATGCAGCCGGTTTAGCCAAAGTAAAAAAAGAAGTTACCCGTTTTCATAAACGATTCAGTTATGATTTCTGGCGGTTTGAATACAAAGAAATTAAAGAGGACAATAAGATAACAGCAGGTATTTACAATTATTTTTTCTTAGGCTATCAGGTAGCTCCTCTTTCTATTGCATGGGGAAAAATGCCCGGTGATAACAGTTATACATTTATCATCTCACTGCGATTAAAAATTAAAGAAAATTTTGGAGGTATTCCTAAATCGCCAGAGGAATATTAATAGCCTGAAACCTGAGAAAATTTTATTAGATTTATAAAAAATTAGCTGGCATAAATACAGATTGATAATCAATTAAATTTTGTACCGGGAACGGCGGCAAGCTAAATGTTGCCTGCAAGCCTTAAGAGACCCTTATGTTCAAACAGAAAATATCCATAATAATCAATTCTAAGTTTGACAAAGACAAACTTTTTGACGAGTTTGAAACTCTTTTGGGCAACCTATGTAAGACAGGACAAGTGATTGGGAATTACGAAACGCCATTTGTTTCCGACAATGAATTAATTTCCTTTCAGACAACTTTTGAAAAAAGTTCACTTTCCAAAAAGTACAATGACGAATATGTAAACCAAAGAATAAAAAATCTTGAAGAATGGTGTAATTCAAAGTTAAAGACGGAAGTAATCGGCAAGACCATTCCAGAATACAAAGGAGTTTGTTCCTGTAAAAAGCCTGACTTTTATATTCTTTTCACTTATGCTCTTAATGATTCAGGTTGTATAGACTGTGGCACTTGCAAGAAAATAGTTCCACTTTATAAACTGAAACAACTTACTTATAATGACAGGTATGACATTCTAAGTTGGGAAGGAAACTACAAATCTTGCGACAATTTTCAGTTAGGTTGTAAAGTTGGAGAAAAATGGGCGACAAAGCAAATGAGTGACCCAAGTTCTCAACTTTCAAAAGAAGGACTAAAAATTTGCAATCGTATAAAAGAATTGACAGGTATTCCAACCTATTACTATTTGTATAATTATCGACACATTTCAAGTAGCCAGGACAAAGCAAGGTTATGTCCTTCCTGCAACGGAAAATGGTTATTAAAAGAAAGACTACTTGATTTTTACGACTTTAAATGTGACAAATGCAGATTACTATCTTCATTTTCACCAGTAACAAATTGAATAGGCCAACAGGCAACATTGGGTTTTGTGCAAGTGTGGC
>JANLSA010000350.1:0-6046 GCA_031362085.1 Bacteroidota bacterium
CCTGGCAAAAGGTTTTAATATTTGGTCAGATATTAAATGATCATAAAAAAGAAAGAACATGGATCCTGCCGCCTATAACAACTATCATTCAGCCTATTTCTTTTGGTGGTACCAGAATTAACCTGGCTTTTGCTTATAAAAAAACATATGAAAGCCGGAAAAATCTTGAACTTATTTTTAATACCAGCTACGGTTTCCGAAATAAAGATTTGAACGGACGTATTAACCTGAAACGGATGTACAATCCATTCAACGCCGGAAAATATAACGTAAGTATAGGGAGAGATTTTCAATATATCTATCCGGGTGATGCGTGGATTAATGTATTGAAGCGGAGTAATGTTTATCTGAACAATTCAATTGAAGCAGGACATGAATTAGAATTGCTGCGTGGGTTACATATGATAAATGATTTTGAAATAGCACTCCGCCGTACCGTAAGCAATTATAAAATAAATGAACGGGTGGATGATGTGTTTGGCGGGATCTTAACCGATAACCGGCCAATTGATTTTAAACCCTACAATGCAGTATATGGACAAATTAAATTGCATTTTACGCCAAGTCTTAAATATATACGTGAGCCCAAAGAGAAAATTTTTCTGGGATCAAAATGGCCAACCTTTTATGTAGCGTGGAGAAAAGGAATCAAAGGCGTTTTAAAAAGCGAAATCGATTTTGATTATCTCGAATTCGGATTACTCCATCAGATAAAGCTTGGTGTAGCCGGTGAATCCTATTATGTAGTAAAGACAGGTGATTTTATAAACACAAAAGATTTGCGGGTGATCGATTATAAATTTATGCGTCGTGGCGATCCATTCTTTTTTGCTGACCCTCAAAAATCTTTTCAGGCACTGGATTCTTCCTTTGCAGTTTTTGATCGCTACTACCAGGGAAATTTTGTTCATAGTTTTCATGGCTCACTCATCAGTAAAATCCCTTTTTTCAAAAAACTGAAACTGGAAGAAATTGCCGGGTTTGGATTTTTAATTGCCAAAGAACGGGATTTGAAATACGGTGAATTGTTTGCAGGGCTTGAACGAATTTTTAAATGGCCCTTTAATCCGCTTACAAAAGTGAAGATCGGTTTGTATATCGTAGGCTCAGTAGCTAATCAGTTTAAAAACCCGGTTCAATTGAAGTTTGGTATTACAACCTGGGATCGGTTCAGAAACAAGTGGAAATAATAATTTGACCTGTTAAAGCATTTGCAAAAATATTTATTCCAATATTCCGTTACAGCAATGATTGCATATTTACATGCAAATAACCAACATGCTCCGCTGCTCCTTCATTTTTCTTTCTTTTGTGTTTTCCCAATTGCTGCATGCCCAGTATTTCTCCGTATCTGGAAAAATTACCAACAACAAATTAGAGCCAATTGCTTTTGTTTCCATAAAAGTAAAAGACATGCCGGGCGGTACCGTTTCCCGTGAAGATGGCAGTTATGAATTGAAATTGGAAGAAGGGAAATATGATTTCATATTCAGCAGCATTGGTTTTAAATCACAGATTATTTCAATGGTTGTCGATAAAAATTATGTTCAGAATATCCTGATGGAGATTGATGACTTAAAAAATTTGTCAGAAGTAGTTGTAAAAGGAAAAGCAAAGGACCGGAGTGAAGAAATAATCAGAAACGTAATCCGGAATAAAGAAAAAATTGTAGCTGCGGCTGGTGCATACACCTGCAATATTTATATAAAATCTACTCAAATTGATTCTTCACTTCGAAAAACGAAAAAGCCAGTACCCGATTCGATAAAGAAAAAAAATCCGGATGCAGATTTATTATTGATGTCAATGGCTGAAATTTCCTTGCGGCTGGATTATGAATCCGATTCAAAATTAAAAGAAGAACGAAGCGGTGTTGTAAAAAGAGGAAATCCCGAAAGCCTGTTTTTTCTTTCTACTACAGAAGGCGATTTTAATATTTACAATAATCTTTTAAAATCCAGAGTGCTGTCACAGGTACCTTTTTTATCACCGGTCAGTTATACGGGTCTCGCTGCATACCGGTTTAAATTGACAGGAACAAAGCAACAAGGTCAACATAAAATTTATACCATAAGTATAAAACCCCGCCAGCTAAGCAATGTAACAGTTGAAGGTGAAATTGTGATCATGGATAGTTCATGGACTGTTTTAAGCACCCGGTACAAATTGCCTTCTTATCATTTACCTGAGTATGATTTTTTTGAAGTAGATCAGCAATTTAGTTTTATAAACAATCAGGCTTGGATGATAACAAGACAGCAGTTTACATATTATTCAAAAACCGGAAAAGGAAAACTCTCCGGGCAAACCCTGGTTACTTATCATGATTTTGAATTGAACAAAACATTTGCTCCAAAATATTTTGGGGTAGAACTCAGTGCAACTGCACAGGAAGCTTATGAACGGGATAGTAGTTTCTGGCAAAAAGTGAGAACTGAGCCACTCACTAAAAAAGAAATTCGTTTTATCCGTTATAAAGATAGTGTTTACCATGCCACACATGCCAAAGCCTATCTCGATTCGATTGATGTACTAACGAATAAAATAACCTGGAAAAAATTATTAATTACGGGATTAACATTTTATAACCGGGAAAAAGAACGAAGATGGAATGTATCACCCGTTGCATCTTTATATCAGCCATTTCAATTTGGCGGTACCCGGATTGGTGCAAATATTTTTTATTTAAAGACATTTAAGTCAAGAAAAAATATTTCTGTCTTTACAAACCTCAGTTATGGTTTGCGCAATAAAGATTTGAATGGAAGTATTTCAATTAACAGAATGTATAATCCGTTTAACCGGGGCTTTTACCGTTTTAGTGCCGGTCGTGATTTTCAGTATATATATAGTGGCGATGCCTGGATTAATATGGTGAAGCGGAGTAATTTTTATTTAAATAATTCGATTGGGGTGGGTCATGGTATTGAATTATTAAACGGCCTTTTTTTATATACAGATCTTGATCTGGCATTCCGGCGTTCAGTAAGTAATTATAAAACAAATTCAAAAGTGGATAGTTTGTTTGGTGAATGGCTGGAAAATAATCAGGCAGTTGCTTTTACTCCTTACAATACGGTTCATAGCAGGGTGCGGTTGGCTTTTACACCACAGCAAAAATATTTACGTGAGCCATTGGAGAAAATCATTTTGGGTTCTAAATGGCCTACTTTTTATGTGGAATGGAAAAAAGGAATACCGGGATTGTTTAAAAGCACAATCAATTTTGATTATTTGGAATTTGGTATCGAACAGGAATTAAAATTGGGGATTACGGGTATTTCAAAATATAAAATAATCAGTGGCACTTTTTTAAACAAAAAAGATCTACGATTGGTTGATTATAAATTTCAACGACGCGGCGATCCCGTATTTTTTATGAATCCGGAAGAAGCTTTTCAGTCATTAGATTCAACATTCCCGGTGTTCAAGCGGTTTTACCAGGCACATTATCTACATGAGTTCAACGGAGCTTTATTAAATAAGATTCCATTTCTAAAAAAACTACAGCTAAGGGAAATTGCAGGCGGGGGATTTCTTATAGCTCCGGAAAGGAAACTACATTATGCCGAAATTTTTGCAGGGGTTGAACGGGTTTTTAAATGGCCCTTTGACCAGAACACTAAAATAAAAATCGGGCTTTATATAATTGGTGCTGCTGCCAATAAATACAATAGCCCATTTCAGTTTAAAATAGGGTTTGCCAGTTGGGATAAAAGAAGAAATAAGTGGATGTAGATATGCCATACTGTTCAGGTATGTCATATCTGCAATGAGATAAATCAGGCTTCGTCTTGTTTTTTATCAGCAAGTTTATATTTTGATGCTTTATTTTTACTCTATGGAAAGTCCACAACCTTTAAAAAGAAGTAAAGAACTCTCGCCGCTTAGCCGCGAACATCATGATGGGTTGCAGTTTGTTTGGAAACTCCGACAAGGGTTGGAAAATAAAACTACAATGGGTAAGTTAAAAGAGTTTACAATTTTTTATTGGCAACAACATATTAAACCCCATTTTTTTCATGAAGAGCAAGTCTTATCGAAATTTATTCCGGAAGACAATGTCTTGTTGAAACAAATGCGGATTGAACATGAGATGATACGTGAACTTATTTTGCAGTTGGGTCAGGATAGTTCTGCTCAAATTTTTTCTACACTTGCAGATATTATTTACAAGCATATCCGTTTTGAAGAACGTGAATTATTTCAATGGGTGGAAGTACATCTTACAAAAGAACAATTGGAAGAAATTTACAGTGAATTAGAAGCACATCCTCTTTGTGGTTCGGATTGGACGGATGAGTTTTGGTTGCGGAAATAATTTACTACCACCTCGCCACAATCTTAAAATTTACCAACCGGGGAGTTAAACGATTCGGTAAAGTAAAAACCGTATTGGAAAAATCTTTTACAAGCAGATACGAAATCGTATTGGCACGATCAATCATATTGAACAGCTCAAGACTTGCCCAGATATTATCAAAGTTTCTAAAAGGAGAATGGCTGCGGCGGTTACTTCGGTCGCTGTCCAGCAATAAAACACTAAAGCCTATATCAACTCGGATATACGGATCTATCACCAACGCATTTCGATAGCGTACCAAACCCGGAATATTGTATGGAAGATTAGAGCCATACAACAGATTCAAATACATTTTTACATTTTTATTGGTGGCAAGGTAATCCTGGAAGTACATGCCGAAAGTTATTCTGCGGTCAGTAGGTCTGCGTATATAACCATTTTGAACTGTGACACTGTCAGTCACAACAAAATTAGTATCGAGGGTATATTTTTTATAAAAGTCATTTGTAATATCTTCTTGCGTTTTCATAAAACCGATGCTAATCCAGCTCTCCGCATCTTTTACAATTTCACCAAACAAACGCATTTCAATTCCCGCTGCATACGCTTTTGCATTATTTTCTCCGAAATAACGAAGCCGGACATTATCAATATCATAAGGAACCACATCCGTCATTTTTTTATAGTAAGCTTCTGTTGTCCATCTCAGTGCCCGGCCCCAGCCTTTGAAATTATAATCGAAACCGGCTACAGCTTGTAAACTTTTTTGTGCTTTTAAATTTGTGTTTACGGTTCCATCGTATCTTCTCAGTTCACGATAAAAGGGTGGTTGTTGATAGGATCCAACTGCTGCACGAAATACAATATCTTTTTTCCAATTGGGTTTCCAACTAAATCCCAGGCGTGGTGAAATCAGAAATTCTTTATTGAGTGTATTATAATTATATCGTACACCAGCTTGTACGGTATATGAGTTTAAGGAATCGCCAAATACAATATTGTCCTGTACATAACCCGAAAATTTATCAATACTTAAATTGGCTTTTGATTTCAAAATCTTATTGAGTTGTAAAAGATTTGGATTAAAGGGTAAGGAGTAACCTGCACTATCCTGGTATTCCCATTCATTTAGTTTATCTGCAATGGATGTTTTATCGTAAGCTACACCCCATTGAATATTATGTTTTCCTTTGTCCAATGTTCCTTTATGAGCAAAATTTAAGTTTTCAATATTCAGTTTGTTTCTGGCAAAATTCTGATAGAGCCCCGCACCCAACGGATTTACAATTAAACCATACGTAGCATTGCGTTTATCAAAATCACGATCGCCAAAAATATAAGCACCACTGATATCTATATTTTCATTTTCATCATTTGTAAACCGGGAGACCATCCATTTTAGTTTCAGATTTTTTGTTACCTGATTGGTAAATGAAAGCCCAAACATATTTGTAGTGTATTCATCTCTTTCACGTCCGGCAAAATAAATATCTACACCGAGTGTGGCACTAAAGAAGGGGGAGAAGACCGATGATGTGAGCTGGCTGAACTCTGGTACCAGGGTAAATTTTGTTTTAGAAATATTTCCTAAAAATTCTGCACTCCATTTATTATTAAATTTATAATTGATCAGTGTTTGAATATCGCCTGATGATGGAACATAATTTCCTTTTGTATCCTGGCGGCTTAATAAATTCCGGTTACTTCTGTTTCGAATGCCAAACAGGTAACTGAGTTTTTCGT
>JANLSA010000359.1:0-3855 GCA_031362085.1 Bacteroidota bacterium
TGATGATGAGGGGCAAAAAGATGTGGACTATTTCTCAGTTTTTTTTGATACGTATCACGATCGTCAAAATGGTTTTCAGTTTTTAGTTACTTCAGCCAACGTTCAAAGCGATGCTAAGTTGGATCCCAATGCAAAAACAGAGTTCGGATCGTATGGCGATAAAACCTGGGAAGCCGTTTGGAATAGTGAAGTAAGTATTAAAAGTGATGGTTGGGTAGTGGAGATGCGAATACCTTATTTGTCTCTTCGTTTTCCGAAAGCCGATATTCAAAGTTGGGGCCTTCAATTTTTAAGATTCGTAAGAAGAAATAATGAACGGAGTTTTTGGAAAGAAGTAAAACCGGAAATAAATGGTTTCACTAATCAATTTGGCGATTTTAATAATTTAAAAGATTTAAAACCACCGCTGCGTTTAAGTTTTTCCCCATATGTCTCTACAGGTATTCGATCATCACCAGATGATGTTGACGGATTTAATAAAACATGGTTGCGAAATGGTGGTATGGATATTAAATACGGATTAAATGAAAGCTTTACATTGGATGCTACATTGATTCCTGATTTTGGCCAGGTAGTTTCTGATAATGTAGTAAATAATTTGACTCCGTATGAACAAAAATTTACAGAAAACCGTCCCTTCTTTACAGAGGGTACAGAGCTGTTTAATAAAGCCGGTTTATTTTATTCAAGAAGAATCGGACGTACCCCTTCGAAATATTTTTCAGTACGGGCAATGGGTTCCGATCCGAATATTGAAATTGAAAAAAATCCTTCAGTAACACAATTAATCAATGCAATAAAATTTTCCGGTAGAAATGAAAAGCGGTTAGGTATTGGTGTTTTTAATGCCGTAGGTGCTCCTATGCATGCAATTATCCGGAATAAAACAACCGGGGAAAGAACAAAAATTGAAACAGAGCCACTGGCTAATTATAATATTCTTGTATTTGATCAGGCTTTAAAGGGGCGTTCCTATATTTCATTTACAAATACCAATGTTATCCGAAATGGATCTGACAGAGATGCAAATGTGAGTGCAGTTGATTTTGCAGCGTTCAATAAAAAAAGTTCACATGTGTTTCAAGGTACGGCACGATATAGTAAAATTTGGGCAACCACTTCTTTAGATGGGTATAATACAACTTTTAAGTATTCAAAGGTGAGTGGTAGTTGGCGGTATTCATTTTCAAACAATATTGTATCTGAAAATTACAATCCGAATGATCTTGGTATTTTAACTTCGGCAAATAAAATTGTTAATTCAGCAAGCTTCAGTTATAAACAGTTTACTCCTACCCAAAATTTTATTACCTATAGTCATGAACTTTTAGTACAGTACAACTTAAATTATAATCCCCGTGCATACTCGACATTTAGGTTTGCAACGACTTCCTTTTGGTTGTTCAAAAATTTCTGGGATATTTCACTCAATACGATAATAGTACCTGTGCCCTTTCATGATTATTATGAATTACAAACTCCCGGAAAATTTATCCGGTATCGGGAAAACTACCAGTCCGAATTAAGTGGAAGCAGCGACAGCCGTAAGAAATTTTATTTTGAATATGCAGCCGGTTATAGCGTTTCGCCTGCATTTGATAATAAATTATACCATTGGAAACTGGGAAGTCAATACCGGTTCAGCAATAAATTTACATTGGGAATAAAAGCGGATAAAACGTTTGAAGAAGAGAACCGGGGCTATGCTTTTTTAAGAGAAACTAACGGCGACCCCATTGCGGGGAAACGTGATCTTACCAATTTTGAAACAATACTTACGGGTATATTTAATTTTACTTCCAGGCAAAATCTTACACTGCGTGCAAGACACTACTGGAACAAAGTAATTTATAATAAATTTTATACTATCGACGGCGATGGAAATTTTGTTGATCGTGCATCACCCGTTGCACCGGGTGGAAATGATGAAAACTTTAATTTATTTAATGTGGATGCATTTTTTACCTGGGATTTTCGCCTGGGCAGCCGTTTAATAATAGGTTATAAAAACTGGTTAGGAGAAAATGAGTTTATTGATGGAACGGTTAACAAAAAATATTTGAATAACCTGAGTGAATTATTTAAGGTTCGGCATGGAAATGAATTAACCTTACGCTTTATCTACTTTCTCGATTATAACCAGCTACGCAAAAAACGTTAAACAACTTTTATTACCGATCCATCAGCGATTGCAAAAATATTTTCATTGGCAGCCGCTTTTACAGCCGAGGTGCCACAAAATGCACTGAAGGCGGGTAACACACAGTAGCCGCCGGTAAAATGAAAGCAGGGAAGAATAACAGAATTTTTTGCCCGGTTACTTGTCATTCGTACTCCCGGATGTTCATGCCCGCTGAAATAATAACTCGTCAGTGGATGCTCCACATCATAAATATCATGTACAAAACCAAAAGGCTTAATAATTAACTGCGGTTGGTGTACTTCAATTTTATTTTCTTGATACCAACTGTTGTCGAGTATATCGTGATTACCTTTTACCAGGTAAATTTTTAATAACGGAAAAGTCTTTCTCCATTTTGTAAACAGATCGAGTTCTTTATTTTGTTTGCTATGAAAAAAATCACCAACAACGATCAGCTGTGTTACTTTAAAATAATAAACAGCATTTATCAGTGTCATCAAATCGGAAGTGGTTAGTTTTTGTGAAATACCGATGCCTGCCTTACGCCAATGACCCACTTTGCTGAAATGAATATCGGCAACAATCAGCGTTTGTTTTTCTTCCCAATAAATTGTTTTATCGGCACTCAGCCAGAGATGCTGACCATTAATCTGAAACGGAGCGAATTTATTGGGTTGCATAATTGTGTAATGCAAATCTATTACAAATCATCAAAATATATTTGTAGGAATCAATCTGAATTTCTAACTCAACATCTTTTTGCCGCACCGGTAGATTTATTTTGCAAAACTCACTTTCATTCTCTTAATTCTTTCTTCCAGTTTTTCTGAACTAAGTTCTTCACGCAGGCTATCCACTTTTACAGGAAAACAAAATGGCGTTAGTTGCTTTGGATACGTAATAATTATTTTCGAATGTTGAATTCGCTCCAGCATATCCCGCAACCTTTTTTCTTCCATCTGCTGGGCAAACACTTCATTGAATGATTGACGTAACAATAAATTCTGCGGGTCATATTCATTGAATACAGAAAATAATAAAGAGGCTGAAGACTGAAGATGTCTTGCTTTTTTTTGCTCACCGGGATAACCTTGTGAAATTAAACCACCAATCACCGCAATATCCCGGAATTTCCGTTTCGCCATTTCTGTTGCATTTACGCTGCGTTGTATATCAATTAATAAATTATCGGTAGAAAATAATTCATACACATTTGTATCATCAACCGGAATGGGTTTATCACTTAAGAGTTCAAAACCATAATCATTCATAGCAAAGGAAAAAGTAATGGGAGTGAAGCGGCTGATACGGTAAGCAAGAATGGCGGCCATTGCTTCATGCACCAATCTTCCTTCAAACGGGTACACAAATAAATGATAACCATCTTCCGTTTCTATCTGCTCAATCAATAATTCATTTTCTTTTGGTATATGCGAAAGTTCTTTCTGCAAATCAAAAAGCGGTTTCAATATTTCGAGCTCTTTACAAGTCTCCCCGCCAGCTGGCGGGGGAGACTTAGAGGGGGCCTCTAACACCTCCCGCAGCTTCTTCCCCAAATTAGAACTCAGCGACATCCGTCCTCCCTGCCAGCTGGGAACAATTGATTTTTTTGCAGCCGATTTTTTTACATACGCCGTCATATCTTTTATAGAAACAAATTCTAATTTTCTTCCTGCCAACGAAAAAACATCACCCGGATTTAAACGGCTGAT
>JANLSA010000360.1:0-4916 GCA_031362085.1 Bacteroidota bacterium
ATCTGCATTTATTAAATCGATTCGCGGCAGCGATCCGAATGCTGCTGTATATTGGCTTGCCCGAATGATTGAAGGGGGCGAAGATGTAAAATTTATTGCACGCAGATTAGTAATACTGGCAAGTGAAGATATTGGGAATGCAAACCCAACCGCATTGGTATTGGCAAATGCTGCATTTGATGCTGTAAATAAAATAGGTTACCCCGAAGCAAATATTATACTGTCGCAATGTGTAACTTATCTGGCAGCTTCTCCAAAAAGCAATGCAGCAGTAGTCGCAATTGACGCTGCATTGAGTTCCGTAAAACAATACGGCGATTTACCCGTGCCAATGAATATACGCAATGCTCCAACCAAACTGATGAAGAATATGGGATATGGGAAAAATTATGAGTACTCGCATAATTTTGAAAACAATTTTTCTCCGCAGGAATATTTACCGGATGAAATTGCCGGAACTGCATTTTATTCCCCCGGAAAAAATGTGCGGGAAGAAGAACTCAGAAAGTTTTTGAAAAATTTATGGAAAGAAAAATATGGATATTAAAATTGAAAATATTTTTTTTTAAATCCCAAATTTCTAACCCAACCTATTTAAAATGCCCGGTTAAATAACAATGGAAAAAATTGTCCTTGCATCTTTTCTCCTTTCGGTATTAGATTTACACCTGTCAGCATCGGTTCATCAGCATCTGAAATGACACCATCTTCTATAACATTTATTACAAATGCCCTTCTGGGTTTATCGCTTTTATTTTCACCTGAACCATGCAAGGTTAGTGGATGATGAAAAATTGCCTCGCCAGCTTTTACTTCAGCATATTTTGGTGTAGCAAATTGTTTTTTCTGATCGTCACTCAAAAAATCTTTTATTCCCTGCAACTCTCCTGCTATTACCGGCTTGGGTAATAAACCCCAGCGATGGCTGCCCGCTATGTATTGAAGGCACCCATTTTCTTTAGTAGAATCATCCAAACCACACCAGCAAGTAAGATGTGCAATCGGTTTTGTTCTCGTCCAGTACGAATAATCCTGATGCCAGGCTACCACACCGCCTTTTTTTGCAGGCTTATAAAATAGTTGATCGTGCCAAAAGCGAACCGGTTTGTTTCCCAATAACTGAGAAGCTGCAACTAAAAACCTCGGATTCCATAAAACATCATGAAAGCCTTTCGTTATCCTCCAGGCGCCTAAGGCATGAAACAAAATTGTTTCCGGGTTATTGGATTCATCAGAATGAAATTCATAAAATAAATGATGCCCCGGATGATTGATATCAGCAAGTTCACTTAATTCATTTCGCAACACATCTACCTGGTCATTCTCCAGCATTTTTACACCTGCCAGAAAACCGTTCTCATGAAAAAAATCGAATTGTTCTTTATTAAGCCGGTATTGCTCCCAATCTTTTTTTGCATCAGGCCATTTAAACAGATCACTTATCAGCGTATGTACTTTACTCAAATCCCTTGCGTCCATAAAAACATTTTTTTAAAATTACTGATTTTGATTATGAACATCACAGATTCTTTACATTTATATATTATATTTCAGCATGAATTGGCTTTGTAAAAAATTTGATGAATTGACTCTGCACCAGTTGTATGCAATCCTGCAACTCCGCAACATTGTTTTTGCAATTGAACAAAACTGTGTTTATCCGGATTTGGATGATAAAGATCAATTTTCCTATCACCTGATGGGTTGGGAAAATAATAAACTGATTGCTTATACCAGATTGGTTCCCCCGGATATTTCGTATCAAAATATACCTTCCATTGGCCGTGTGGTAACTGCACCTACTGTTAGAAGAAATGGTATTGGAAAAGAATTAATGAAACTATCAATTGATAAAACGCAACAGTTATTCGGAACTACACCGATTAAAATCAGTGCTCAACTGTATTTAAAGAAATTTTATGAGTCAATGGGTTTTATACAAACCGGTGATAAATATCTGGAAGATGGATTAGACCATATTGCAATGATTCGGAAAAGTGATTTATCGTAAAATCACCAAGCAGAAATAACCTTTCTGTACTTCATTTCACAAAATCTTATTGATTCGTTCTTTCGTGTGTAGCGTGTTGCTCTATTTTAGATTTTCGAAAAACCAATAGAGAAACGCAAATATCCCTTACGATGAGAACACCTGTACCTTTTATCCGGCTTCTGACTCCGTTAATTATTTTTTTCTTCATATGCTTTAATAGCCAATCGCAATCCGTTAGCTTTTTTAGTGGCAAATTTGAATTAGGTATTGGCATGGGCCCTTCCTTTTTCCTAGGTGATCTTGGAGGTACAAGGGGAAAAGGAAAACCATTTGTAAAAGATGTGAACTTTCCTTTTACGAAATTATTAAAAGGATTTTATGCAGGTTATTTCCCTGCTGAGTGGATTGGTTTCCGGCTTGCTGCAAATATTGG
Source organism: Bacteroidota bacterium (assembly GCA_031362085.1). Lineage (GTDB taxonomy): Bacteria > Bacteroidota > Bacteroidia > Chitinophagales > Chitinophagaceae > VBAR01. Next base: position 2,427 of record JANLSA010000360.1, read on the forward strand.
AAGCCTTGAAGCGGATGATGCAATCATCCGAACCAATGGCAAAGATGAATATGAACGTAAAAAAAGAAATCTCAAATTCAAATCAACACTTTCTGAAGCTTATTTGGCAATGGAAATTTATCCAACTGTTTTTTTTGAACAGTATGACGGGCTTCAGTATAAATTCAGACCTTATGGCTTAATTGGTGTTGGCATTTTTCATTTTAATCCCAAAGGAGAATATATAGAGCCCAATGGAAACACAAAATGGATAGAACTAAAACCCCTACGATTAGAAGGACAAGGTTTACCACAATTCCCTACCCGAAAAGAATACAAGCTTACACAATTGAATATTCCAATGGGTTTTGGAGTTAAATATTTTTTAAAAGAAAATATGTATATCGGTTTTGAAGTATTGCATCGCAAAACATTTACAGATTATATTGATGATGTAAGTGTAAAATATATTGACCCATCACTATTCAGCACTTTCCTTACACCGCAAGATGCTACCTATGCAAGACAATTGATGTACAGAGAAAACCTTATTAACCCAACCGTAAACAGAAGATATATTAATTATCAGCGTGGCGACCCTACTGAAAATGATGCATATTTCTCCGGGCTGGTACGCCTGGGCTGGAGATTGAATGGAGATAATACACCAAACGGAAGAGCAAAAAGACAATTGAAGTGTCCCGTTTATTTCTAAGGCTATTTTGCAAACCACTACATAAAACCGAACCACTATGAAACTAAATTTTACAAATTCTTCTTTTTCAAAAACTATTTACTGCAGTCTGCTTGCTTCTGGCGTTTTAGTTAGCCATAATTTATGGGCAACGGATGATCCTGAAACAGCAAAGAAAAAAAAAGATGAATCAGGTACAACAGTCAAAACATCCTTAAATAATAAGTCAGTAAAAATTTACCCCGATGCATTTAAAAGAGACATGCATGTGATTGTAAAAGAAAAAAGGGAAATTAATTTTTTTGTGTTTGATCTGGAAGGCACACTGGTTGTATCCCGAATAATGAAAACAAATGAACATTTTAAAATAACCGGGTTGGAAAAAGGCATTTACACATATCATGTGTTTAGTGAAGATGAAGAAAAAACAACCGGGAAATTTGAAATCAGATAAAAAGATCTTTACTTATTTTTCTTAACCTAAAAACAATAAGCGGCAGAGAGCTCGATAGAATATGATACCTGGTTAAAAAACCTGATCCGTTCTCTATTGGTACTCTCTTTTGTATATATTTTATCCGAACACTTTCTGCCTGCTTTTTGTATTCAACCATGTAGTTCTTTTTTTGCCATAACAACCCGTAAGGCAGGGAATGGTAACCATCTGACATTATATATCGGGCCGGTTCCGGTTATATTATTCAAGATGCTCCTACCCTTTCCTGCCTGATATTACGGGTAAATTTTTCTTACTCCGAAAGTCAAAAAAATATTTTTACATTCCTGCTTCTTCATAGAGTTAATAATTTTTTCCACTTCAAAGTCATTCTAATTTCTCTATTCCCATTCACAACATACTCACACCTGTAATTCTTTTTTATTCAATTCTGAAAAGCATTGCATACTTTTAGCATAACCAAAATTTACTTTTATGAATATAATAGATCGTGTCAAAAACATTTTGATCACTCCCCAGAAAGAATGGGATGTAATAAATGGTGAACAACCCAATACACCCGGAATAATTACAGGTTATGTTTTACCTCTTGCCGGGGCAGCTGCTGTTGCTGCATTTATCGGTTATGGTTTAATTGGAGTTAATTTCGGATTTGGTATAAGACTAAAAGGAATGGATTGGGGATTGTATCAGGGCCTTACCGTCTTACTCGGTGCACTATTAAGTGTTTTTGTAAGTGCATTTATCATTGATGCATTAGCCCCAAGTTTCGGATCAGAAAAAAATATGGGTAAGTCAGTTCAATTAGTTGCTTATTCCTGGACACCTGCTTGGATAGGTGGATTGTTGACAATATTGCCTTCATTAGCAATTATAGGTAGTCTTGCCGGATTATATGGTTTGTATCTTTTATATCTCGGTTTACCTAAACTAAAAAATACGCCTCAGGACAAACAGGTAAGTTATTATGTAGTTTCATTAATAGTAATGATAGTTGTCTTTATTCTTATCGGTTTGGTTGTAAGCAAGATTCTCATTTCAATATTTGGGCTTTCATATCCCGGTGCTGATTTTAAATCTATTTTTAATTAAGCTCTTTTCAAAAAAAAGTCCCGCAAAAAAAACTGCGGGACTTTTTTATTTAAGTTCCAATTTTAAAAAATCGGCTGTACCGTTTCGAACCTCTGATATTATCGATTATGTTCGCGAGCAAAATCTCGAAAATTTAATTGCTGTTGATGCCACTGCAAGTTCAGAAATTACAAAATGGTACATTCCGCTGGTTCAAAATGGTTTTAATATTGTGGCCGCTAATAAAAAAGCAAACACACTTCATTTTGATTTTTACAAAGAGTTGCGC
>JANLSA010000385.1:0-2693 GCA_031362085.1 Bacteroidota bacterium
GGATAGTTTAAAAAGAAGAGACAAATATGAGGACTCAATAACTGTTATTTTCAAGTATCTTGATTCTACAACTTATGGAAAATTAGATTCATCAATAAAAGATTTCAGACAACGGTTTCCAATTCCCGCAGCAAATATTTATCTCGGGAATCTTGGCAACGCTTCAAGGTCATTATTATTTTCTCCCAATTTGAATGCGGGTTGGGATGCCGGCTTTCACGCCTTTGACATTTATCGGTGGAAAAAAGAAACAACCCGATTTATTCATACCACAAAGCCTTACTCGGAAATCAATTATTTTCTTGGTGCCCGCACAGAGCAAATGATTGAACTGCTGCATACTCAAAATATAAAACCCAACTGGAATTTTTCATTTAATTACCGGTTAATAAACTCTCCGGGTTTTTTTAAAAGCCAGAAATCGAATCATAATAATTACATCGTTACATCCTGGTACCAATCTTTGAATAAGCGGTACAACAATTATTTTATGTTGGTTTCAAACAAACTTCAATCCGGTGAGAATGGGGGTATTATTGATACGATAGATTATTTAAATGATCCTGTTTACAAAAACCGGTATTCAATCCCGACTAAATTAGGTGGTGACCCAAACTTCGGAAGCAATTTTTTTAATCCATCGTCTTCGTCTGCTACCCGGTACATCGAATCTGTTTATCTGATGCGACAGCAATATGATTTTGGAAAAAAAGATTCATTGGTTTCTGATTCTACTATTTATTATTTGTTTTATCCCAAACTTCGGTTTGAACATACATTGACTATCGAAAAAAATAAATATCTCTACCAGGATTTTGTTGGTGATTCAGCTTATTACAAAAAAAATTATGATACAGCACTTCTTTACTCCACCGATACTTTTGAGTTGCGAGAAAACTGGACAGTCATTAACAATGATTTTTCGATATATCAGTTTCCCGAAACTAGAAATCAGAGCCAATTTATCAAACTCGGATTAACGGTTCAGAATATTAAAGCCCGGCTCTCAAGATTTAATAAATCTTTTTATAATTTAATAGCACATGCTGAATATCGTAATAAAACCCGCAATCTGAAATGGGATATGCAGGCAAATGGCGAACTCTATCTTACCGGATTAGATGCTGCCGACTTTGAAGCAACGGCAAGTCTTCAGCGATTTATCAGTAAGAAAATTGGATATCTGCAACTCGGCTTTCAAAACATTAACCGGACACCCTCTTTCATTTTTGACAACCGGAGTAGTTTTTATTTATTAAAATCATCAGTTGATTTCAAAAAAGAAAATACAACTCATTTTTATGCTTCTTTGCTTCAACCCGCTAATAAGCTAAAACTTTCTGGGCATTATTACCTGCTTACGAATTACACGTATATCAAAAATTTTTACCAGCTTTCACAAGAGTCATCTTTATTTAATGTATTGCAGATTTCGCTGGAAAAAACGATTAAGGTTGGAAAAAAGTTTAACTGGCATTCAGAAGTTTATTTTCAACAAATAATTGGCAATGCCCCCGTAAATCTTCCGTTGATTTTTACAAGAAACCGTTTTGCTTATGAAGGCCCAACAAAATTTAAAAATTTAGATATTGCATTTGGTGCCGAGGTCCGGTATCATACACCCTACAAATCCGATGATTATTCGCCTGTCCTGGGACAGTTTTATTATCAGGACAGTGTTACTATAAAAAATCAAATACCCGAAATATCGGCTTATTTCCATTTTCGCATCCGCCCCATGAAATTTTTTATTCGGGCAGAAAATTTAAATACAGCCCGAAACCTGGGCGGCTTCGGCTTTACGAATAATATCATTGAAACTCAGGGTTATCCAAACCCAGGTTTGCAATTGAGGTTAGGCTTGTGGTGGAGCTTTGTTAACTGATTCAGAATTTTTTTCCCTTTGTAATATGGCAACCAATTCACCAAAATTTGCGTATATCTTTGTAGCGTTGTGAAAAAGTTTCTGGCTACCATATCAATCCTGATTTATTTTGCAGTTACCAGTGGTATCATTGTAAACATGCACTATTGCATGAATGAATTTGATTCTGCGCAGTTATATTCTACTTCTTCAGAATTTTGCAATAGGTGTGGCATGCATTCAGACGACAGTAATGGTTGTTGCCATGATGAAGTGAAAATTGTGAGATTGAATGATGTTCACAATTTCTCTCAAATTAATTTTGAATTAAAAGTTCCCGAAGCAGTACCCTTATTACACAAAAGTTTAATTGCTTCATTTAATATTGAAAAAGTTCTGAACAAAAATTTTCAGAATCATTCGCCACCTCTGTTATCCGATCAGGATATTTATTTGCAAAACAACGTTTTCAGAATTTAATTTTGTTTTTATCCGGTAATTGTGCTGCAATTTAGTCCTGTATATACGGGATTGCAGTACAGTTGCGTATATAAGATAATTTGCTTGACGGCAAGATGGTAATACACAGAATTCCTAAAGTTTTTTGTAGTTTACACAATCTGTACAGTATTCTTTTTAATAACAGTTAAAACATAAAATAATGAAAACGATTAAAGTATTTTTATTAGCATCAGTTTGTGCTTGTATTGCAATCACTGCATCAGCACAAAAAACTAAAACCGAAACCTTCAATGTATCTGGCAACTGCGGGATGTGTGAAGCAAAGATTGAAAAAGCAGCAAAATCCGCTGGTGCAAGCTATGCAGAG
>JANLSA010000441.1:0-2713 GCA_031362085.1 Bacteroidota bacterium
ATCTGCAATTGCGAATTCATATTAAAATCAAAACCACCGGTGTTTCTTGCACGTTCCGGTAAAGTCGGGTTCTGTATTTTTTGTCCTTGGTAACCTGCGAGTAATTCCACATATCCATTTGGTTTTATTTCCACTTTACCAGTACCAATAATTCTGTTAAACCAGTCCGGCTTTACCCTGAATTTTGGTTTATCAATTTTACGATTCAAATTGCTGAGCAAATTAGATCGCTTCTTAAAATAGTCGATCTCATCTTTTTTTCCCTGCATATTTATAAACTCCTGCATGGAAAAAGAAATTGGCGTTCGGTAATAGGTGTTGCCAATTTTTTCTATTATATAATATTGTTTTGTTTTTGGATCGTATTCGATATTTCGCTTTATATAATTGGTATCCCGAAAATCAAAAGGGGATTTACCCGGATTGGAATACGGATCACTCCGACGATCTGTTAATTGAAACCGAGGTACTGTATCCTGAAAGTTTTTATTATTTGCATTGAAATAACCTGCCTCTGCTTTTACTGAAAATAAAAAAGCAATTAGCACAATGGATGTACGAAGTATGTAAGCAGAAAGGTTCAAGATTCCCGGTCAATTAGTTTACGTAGAGTTGGGGCAATAGGCTAAACAGTTTTTAAGGCTTGTTTTATAATGTCTTCAATTTTAAGATCGGGGTCAGATTGTGTCACCTGCTGAATGGCTTTTTCAGCAGCCTGGCGATTGATACCAAGAGCCAGTAAAGCATTTAACGAATCTTGATGCAATGTATTGTGTTTCAAGTGTGCAATATTTGTTTCCAGCGGCAATTTAGCCAGTTTATCTTTCAATTCTAATACAATTCTTTCAGCCGTTTTTTTCCCAATACCTTTTATGCTTTCAAGCATCCGGGTATCACCGATTACAATAGCCCTTATTAATTCATCGGGTTTGCTGTAAGAAAGGGCAACCCGTGCTGTTGAAGCTCCAATTCCTGAAACGCTTATAAGATTAAGAAAAATCTCTTTTTCGGCCTTATCAAAAAAACCATAAAGCAAATGTGCATCTTCCCGAACCTGAAGGTGAGTATATAAAACACCTTTTTCTAAATTCTGAATTTTTGTAAATGTATTGAGGCTGATATGCACTTCATAAGCCACACCATTAACGTCAACATATACAAGTGCAGGGCTTTTAAAAACAAAATCACCTTTAAGATATGCAATCATAGCTGCGAAAATAAGGAAACAAATGTGCTAATATGCAAATGTGCAGATGTGAAAATGTATTCCAAATTCCCAACTTACCTACCGGCAAGCGGGTTCCTAATTACCAATAAAGCAAACCCCTTAACTTTGGCGGCAATAAAAAAATCATGACTCAAAAAATTACAGCCGCAATCACAGCCGTTGGAGGATATGTGCCAGAAGATAAATTGACAAATGCCGATTTGGAAAAAATGGTAGATACCAATGACGAATGGATACGGACCAGAACTGGAATTAAAGAAAGAAGAATATTGAAAGGGGTAGGCGCTGGAACTTCTGATATGGTAGTACCTGCTGTAAAACAACTTTGTGAAAAAAGAGGAATCAGCGCTGAAGAAATTGATTGTTTGATTGTAGCTACTGTTACTCCCGATATGGTTTTTCCAGCTACAGCAAATATTGCCTGCGATAAATTGGGAGCAAAAAATGCATGGGGTTTTGATGTTGCTGCTGCTTGCTCTGGTTTTTTATATTCACTTACGCTTGGCGCATCACTCATAGAAAGTGGCCGTTATAAAAAAGTAGTAGTATGTGGCGCTGATAAAATGAGTGCAATTGTGGATTATTCTGACCGGAACACTTGTGTACTTTTTGGTGATGGTGCTGCTGCAGTATTACTCGAACCCAATCATGAAGGGTTTGGCATATTTGACAGTATTTTACGAAGTGATGGAAGTGGTGCACAATTTCTTTATATGAAAGCTGGTGGTTCAAAATATCCGGCATCCATTGAAACGGTAAGTAATAAAGAACATTTTGCTTTTCAGGATGGTCAACCGGTTTTTAAAGCAGCAGTAAAGGGAATGGCAGATGTAAGTGCTGAGTTATTGGATAGAAATAATCTGACGGGTGATGATATTGCCTGGTTAGTTCCGCACCAGGCTAATAAAAGAATCATAGATGCAACAGCAAACAGGATGGGATTAAGTCCGGAAAAAGTAATGCTTAATATAGAACGTTATGGAAATACAACAGCTGCAACCATTCCACTTTGTCTTTGGGAATGGAAACAACAATTGAATAAAGGAGATCTACTCGTATTAGCTGCATTCGGCGGCGGATTTACATGGGGAGCTACCTTAGTAAAATGGGCTTATTGATATATTATTTTAGTGTTGAGTACGGTTTTTGATTCATAAAGATTGTATTCATCAATCTTTGATTTTATTTTTAAACCTAATTCCGTACTTATGAATAATAACCAATTCCCTTTCTGGCTACGCTTTAGTTTTTTCTTCGTTGTGTTTGGAATAGCGTTTTTCCTTATTATTTTTTTAATGGATAAAAGCCCGTCAGAAAATTTCAAACTCTTACTGATTAAAATTGGAGTGGTTGCCGGCGTCTCCTCATTTTTATATAATGTATTGCTGGAGTCAGATCCGGAGATTGTGGATTAATAAGAGTCAGAAGATTTTTATTCGCATTTTATTTTATAAAATCAATACAGATATGTTTTTTTTAAACTCC
>JANLSA010000446.1:0-4272 GCA_031362085.1 Bacteroidota bacterium
CTTATAGTTGAAGAGGGTAGTTTAAAATTTGTGGTTAACCTTACCGACTATCTCGATACGGGTTTATTTTCAGACCATCGGGTAACCAGGGAATTATTAAAAGAAAAGGCTGCGGGGAAAAAAGTCCTGAACCTGTTTGCTTACACGGGATCGTTTTCAGTATATGCTGCTGCCGGCGGCGCTAGCGAAGTAGTTACCGTTGATCTTTCAAATACGTATTTGAAATGGGCCGAAAGAAATATGGAACTGAATCGGTTTACTGACAAAGACAACTACAAATTTATTGCTGCGGATGTAAAACAATATTTAAAAACATTGCCTGCAAATTATTTTGATATAGTAGTGATGGACCCGCCCACCTTTAGCAACAGTAAAAAAATGAAGGATGATTTTTTGGATATACAACGGGATCATGTTGTATTGATTAATGATTGTTTAAATGCAATGAGTACCGGGGGCATTTTATATTTCAGTACTAACTACAGAAAGTTTGAATTGGCTGCCGATAAAATAAAAGCTGCAGCCATAAAAGATATTACAAAAGCTACAACTCCTTTTGATTTTGAAGGAAAGTTGGGAAGGTTTTGTTATGAAATGGTGAAATGAGTTTACTGGTTATTTTCCAGTAGTTAAAAAATTATGTGCTAATAACTTTGGATTAAAACATCAGTTGGAATTTTAAGAGTGTCATGCAGGTTACGGATCATTTCTAAAGTGAGTTTGCGTTTTTTATTTAATATTTCACTTGCTCTGCTTTTAAGCCCCACTACATTTGACAAATCAGATTGACTATAACCCAATTGCTCCATACGGAATTTAATTGCCTCAATTGGATCGGGGAAATGAATAGGGTGATGCTTCTGTTCATATTTGTCTATCAACATTCCCAATATTTCGAGTTCGTCTCCTTCGATTGTGTCAGGCTTTGCATCAAAAATAATTTCTAATCTTGCTAAAGCGGTTTGATAATCTTTCTTTGTTTTTATAAGTTGTAAAATCATTGTCTTAAATTTTAGTTGCATTAATTTTATCGTATTGTGCATGCGTGCCAATAAAACGAATCCAAAGCATTTGATATGAGTAATTAATTCTTACAATCAATCGGTAATGATTGCCTTTAATATTAAAAACAATTCTGTTGTCTTCTAAAATACTGGCTGATGGGTATTCTTTTTTTATTTCGTTCGGGTTTTTCCACAATGCATTTTCAGCTTCGTTATACCATGATTTTAATTGCTGCTCACAATCAGGATATTTAGTCCAAAAATCTCTCAATATTTTTTTGGCAATAACTCTCAAGCCAGAATTTTGACAAAGATAATTAAATAGTTCCCAAAATGGGAAAATAGTTTTCTTATTAAAGTGGGGTTGATGCTAAACACTAAGCCAACACTTCAGGCATTTTCGGGACCAACCCGGGGCCGACACCATTATTTTTATGCTAGAATTTACTAAAGACCTTTTGGAAATGAAAGTTACAGAACAAAAATTTTTGGATGCTTGTAAAGAGAAACTACAGATGAAAATTTTTGAAATTAAGGTTGTACAACATTGTTCAAAGTTGTGGGTGCACCCTTTCTGCTTAGGTTGTGTCAAACGTTACTATAACTGGAACGTGGTCGCTGTACTTTGTCCAAAAATCATAATCGCCAATTTCTACAGATTGGAGTTTTGCTACCATGTCTGCAGATACAAAACAATAGTCAATATGGTAAGGTTTGTCCTTGTGCCTGTACATATAAAGTGTGGGGTGTTCTTCTGTGCCTTGTGTCTGTTTATTATGCAAATGATACGTGCTAAAAATCCCTTTGTCCTCTAAAAATTTTACAACACTTGAATGATTACTCAATCTGTGCTTTTTATAATCCCAAATTGTATTACTATTAAAGTCTCCAATTAATAAAGTCAATTGGTTAGAAATTAAGTTTTCATAATAATTAATAGCTTTCCAAATTTGAGTGATATATTTTCCATCCCGGTCGTTTGGATTAAATGCCCAAATTGCAAATAAGTTAAAGTCGAATCGTCCCCCTGTTACAGCAATTGGAATAATCATTTTAAAATCTTCATTATGAACATTAAGAACTTTAAACCTAAAATTGCTATATGAAAATATAGCAAGTCCTTTGTGTTGATTTTTTCCAAACCATAAGGTGTCTGATGGTTTTGGAGTGTCAATTGGAAATAATAATTTGTCAGGATGCTCACATTCCTGAATGATTAAAATGTCTGGCTTATGTGTCAGAATAAAGTCGGCTTTTTTTCTAAAAGCCATATTGCAGTTCCATGTTATTATCTTCATGTCGTAAAATTTCCAACAGGGTGACACATACCGTAGTAAGTTAGATCCAGGAAATGAGTCATTCTGATAGCCTGCCTAAAAAATAAAAAACCTCAATTCATCAGGCTGCTACTTCCAGCATCAACTGCTCCAACGAAATATTGAGAAAATTAGGAAGTATATGCGAGTAGGTTCGCATTATTTTATCGGGGTCATTCAGATGATGAAGCATGCTGCTCCATTTTTCAATGCCATGATTTTCTATTACACTATTCTTTTTTTCATCGGTTTGCAGATACATACTCATACCCACTGCATCTGCTTCGGGATGGAACTGTGTACCTATCATATAATCATTAAAGCGAATGCCCATTACTGCTCTTTCATAAGGTACATGTGGTCGCTGTTTTTCGATACATAACACTTCGGATCCCATTTCCTTCAATAATTGCAGGTTGGGTTGTGTTACCTGGTAATCCCTGCTATCCACTGCATAAAATTGTTCCTTCAATCCGCTGAATACAGGATCATCTGTTCCCGTACCAATTGTATGAACTGGAAACACACCAAAGGCTGTTGACTTTCTTTTGCTCAATACACCGGCATTAAAATAACGGCATGCTAACTGAAATGAATGGCAAATAAAAAAAATATTTTTCTTTTTTAGATTAGCCGGATTATTATTCCAGCGTTCTATTTCATTCAGCCAATTGCACCAGGCAATATCCCAATCATCAAAACGGGTAGCAAGCGGATCACCGGGTCCTCCACTTGAAATATAAATATCATAGCTGAGATCGGGGATTTCTAATTTTTGACGCACATCAAATTCATCCCACTCCACATTCTGATGAATATTTTCACTCCATTGATTTATTAATTCACGAATACAACGCATGCCCTGGTTTTCTTTTCCCTGGTATAAATCTAAAACTGCAATCCGAATGGAATTCGTTTCTTCAAAATTCATAACACAAAATTAATAGTATTTCGTATTAGTGGTTGTCAGATGGCTTACGATCTGTCCACAATTGGGGATTAATAAATTTGTAACAGGTTGAAATAGATGATTTTTTATTTGAATAATAAAAAAAGTATTAGTAGAAACCCGATTTTATCTATCGGTTCTTAAGCGACCGCCTTCTTCACCAATTCTGCAGCCTCACTTAATTGAATGGCAGATTGCACTTTCAATCCGCTTTCATCAATCAGTTTTTTTGCTTCAATCGCATTGGTACCCTGCAAACGAACTATGATTGGAATATTTATATTGCCTAAATTATTATAGGCTTCAATTACGCCGGCTGCTACCCGATCGCAACGAACTATACCACCGAAAATATTTATAAGAATTGCTTTTACTGCGGGGTCTTTCAATATTATTTTAAAACCAGCTTCAACAGTTTGTGCATTAGCACTACCACCTACATCCAGAAAATTTGCAGGTTCACCACCACTTAGTTTTATCATATCCATGGTTGCCATTGCCAGTCCTGCGCCATTTACCATACAGCCTACATTGCCATCCAATTTTACATAGTTCAAATTATATTGACCTGCTTCTACTTCAGTCGGGTCTTCTTCACTCACATCCCGCAACGATGCTACATCCGGATGACGCATCAAAGCATTATCATCTAAATTCATTTTACAATCTACTGCGATAATTTTATCATCAGCCGCTTTAAATAAAGGATTTATTTCAAGCATCGAACAATCTAAACCTACATACGCATTATATAAATTAGTAACGAATTGTACACAATTTTTAAAAGCCACGCCACTCAGACCAAGGTTGAAAGCAATTTTTCTTGCCTGGAAAGGAAGTAATCCACCGGAAGGATGTACCCACTCTTTAAAAATTTTTTCCGGTGTATTATGAGCCACATCTTCAATATTCATTCCGCCTTCAGTGCTGTACATGATTACATTCTGCACTTTACTGCGATCAAGCTGTATGGATTAATAAAATTCCTTTCTTTCAGGTAATT
>JANLSA010000452.1:0-1635 GCA_031362085.1 Bacteroidota bacterium
AGCTGTAAATTGTTAAATGACACAATAAAATTTTTAATTAATAAATGTGATAAGGCTACCAAACAGAATGATTTGATACTTTATCCGCCTTAGGTTAGAACATCACAATATTTGGAGATGATAACTTCACAAACAGAGAGAGCAATAACAATAAGAACCGCAAAGATAGCTTTCAAGAGCCGCATTTGCTAATTAAATTTTTTATTAGTATAAATGATGAATACAAAAAACTACAATAGAAAAAAGATCTAATGTTCCAATGTTTTGGTTTCTGGTTTATCTATCAGTTTAAAATAAGTTACTTCTGTTCCTTCGGGGACTTCAAATAAAATGAATCTCAGAAGATTTTGATTACAGAATTCTTTAGATTTGACCAGAGGATTTCTTTGGGATGAATCTTTACAGCGAGGGATTCCTGCTCTTCTTCCCGCCAGCACATAGGAAACCCCTCGTGGAAGCATCACTTAGTTTGAAAAGAGAAAGACCCCGATTTCTATGTTCAATCCAAATAATTATACAATTATTTTTTTTACTACTTATCACCAACTCAAGCAGCTTTTCCCACATAGTTGTCCTCATATTTTCTGTCCCCTTTCAATACAGATGCTACTCGTAAAACAATTTTGTTTCTTACTGCATTAAGAACACTCATTTTATGTTTGCCTTCTTGTATTTTTCTTTCGTAGTATATTTTTATTTCCTTGTCGTGCTTTATAGCACATACTGCAGCCATATGCATTAATGTTTTTAATTTCTTGTTTGCTATATGACTTACCCTGGGTTTCCCTTTGATGCTTGTGCCAGAAGTGGATGAGAAGGGAGCAACTCCACAATAACAGGCTAATGATTTACCTGATTGCAGTTCTTTAAATCCATTAGTGAAAGCAATGAGATACCAACAAATTACATTGCCCACACCTTTAACCGATTTTACTATTTCCGATTTATTCTTTAAATCTTTATTGCTACTGATGATTTTAGCAATAACTTTTTCAATATTGGTTATGCTATTTTCAAGCTGAGTAATAACTGGCTTTTGAAGTTTATATAATTCTTTAGCCTCTGCTACCAGGCCTTCTTGTTCCATCTCACTCAAGGGCACCAATAGTCTTTTTTGGGAATCTACCAGCCGATCCCGTTGTGCCAATAAATCTTTAATTTTTTGAGCATCCGTGTCTAAGCTGCTCCAGGGTTTCTTTTCGTCTTGATTACGCCATGCAAAAATGGCTATACGTTTCGAATCCAGTTTATCTGATTTATCCCGCTGTAATCCTAATGACCTTTTAATGTGAATTGCCATCTCAACCCACAATACGGCACTTGTTTTTTCTAAATAACCCAACACCATTCGATTGTATAATCCAGTAAACTCCATGCAGATTAGTGTTTGTTCATTCAGCATAACGCCTAATCGCTGTAGCCATGTTTGGAAATCCTGTAAGCCCTCTGCAGTTTTATTGAACTGCCGGTGCTTAGTAGTTTCTTTTTGTTCATTAATAATAACACTGCAGTCAAATGTCTTTTTAGACATATCAATGCCGACAAAATGAATAATTTTTTCCATAGTCTTTATTACTTTTGAATAACGTGATAAATAACCCATGTGTTTGAACAGGCTCTATACCTTAATAATGG
>JANLSA010000466.1:0-3260 GCA_031362085.1 Bacteroidota bacterium
ATAATAATCCGAAAAAACTAAATTATGAGTACCCGGATTTCAGTTTTTTTATTTAATCTGGCTTTGTATTTTGTAATTGATCAATATCGTTAGACTGAAAAGTTTGGCGGTTAAGGCTTTAGAGCTTTTATTAAATGATAATTATGTATTCCTGTAGCATTATAAAGCCTCAATTTTATTCCTCATTTTTTGCACATTTTAGACCACAAATTATTTTCATAAATGCATTTTTTATTATTTATTTTGAAAGCAATTTTTTATGATTCATTACTCTTCATAATTTTATTTGGTGGTAATTGCTTATTAGAAAAAAATCATAACTCCACTTACAGCATTGTAAAATTTATTCTTTCTGGATTAACAATCCAACGTTTACAAATTTCTTTGTATTTCGATATAAACGGGTGAGTTTCCTTACCTTCGCAACCTATTTTTTAAAATCAAATTTTTTAATACATGAGTACAGTACGAGTAGCAATTAATGGTTTTGGCCGCATTGGCCGCCTGGTGTATCGCCAAATTTATAAAATGGATGGTATAGATGTAGTAGCTGTAAATGATCTTACAAGTCCAAAAGTATTGGCGCATCTGTTAAAGTACGATAGTGCACAAGGCCGTTTTGATGCAGATGTAAAGTCAACGGAAAATTCAATTGTAGTAAATGGTGATGAAATAAAAATTTATACGCAAAAAGATCCGGCACAAATTCCCTGGAAAGATCATCAGGTGGATGTGGTATTGGAATGCACCGGATTTTTTACAGACAAAGCAAAAGCAGAAGCTCATATAACTGCCGGTGCAAAAAGAGTTGTGATTTCTGCTCCTGCTACCGGCGATTTGAAAACAGTTGTTTTTAATGTAAACCATAATATACTTGATGGTAGCGAAACAATTATTTCTTGTGCATCTTGTACTACAAACTGTCTTGCACCCATGGCAAAAGTGCTAAACGATAATTATGGAATCGTTACCGGTATTATGACAACTATTCATGCATATACCAACGATCAGAATACCTTAGATGCTCCCCATCCGAAAGGAGACCTGAGACGTGCAAGAGCTGCTGCTGCTAACATCGTTCCCAATACAACGGGTGCAGCAAAAGCTATTGGTTTGGTGTTGCCGGAATTAAAAGGAAAATTAGATGGCAGTGCACAAAGAATACCTGTCATTACCGGTTCACTAACCGAGCTAACTTCTATTTTAAATAAAACGGTAACTGCTGAACAAATAAATGCTGACATGAAAGCTGCCGCCAATGAAAGCTTTGGTTATACCGAGGATGAAATTGTAAGTAGTGATGTAATTGGTATACATTTCGGTTCTTTGTTTGATGCTACACAAACCAAAGTAATAACGGTTGGCGATAAGCAATTGGTAAAAACGGTTAGCTGGTACGATAATGAAATGAGCTATGTAAGCCAATTAGTACGTACCGTAAATTATTTTGCGAAACTGATAAAATAAATAATTTGAAATAAAATTATAACCTAAGTCTGAACGAATGCTCAGACTTTTTTTATTTTTATAAATAGTTAATTGACTGTCCTTATAAATCAACAATATGAATTCGAGTTTTATTCCGCAACCTCACCCACTTCAATATTTTCAAATTTGAAGACTCTGCACCCCCTCTCCAAATGGAGAGGGGCGGCGGTGTCTCTAAACATCCGGAGACATGAAGGGGGTGAGGTAGCGAAATACGAACAGTCACTAAATAGTAAAGATCAGGTATGGCGTATAAACTGAATAGACGAAGACTTAAAAAAATTTTTAACCGGCTACGCAAACTTCCGGGTGGAATTAATTTTTTCCGGTATGCATTCAATAAAGTTCATTCAATTTTTTTAAACCTGTTCAATAGTACAAAAGTTGCCTATCCTTCTTCAATAATGTTTGAAGTCACCAACCATTGCAATCTTGGCTGCATTACCTGCCCGCGGGAATATGCGTATGGACATGCCATGGCGAAAGGAACTATTGATTTTGATAAAATGAAAAAAGTAATTGATGAAGTAGCACCTTATACGGATTCAATTGGATTAACCGGTTTAGGTGAAACATTGTTATTTAAAAAATTAGAAGAAACGCTTGCTTATATAAAATTAAAAAACAAAGGCATTCAAACTTTTGTTTCTACCAATGCACATATACCCGGCGCTGAAAATTATATAGAAAGATTAGCACCTTATCTGGATACAGTTCAAATATCGATAGATGGGACAGAAAAAATTTATGAAGCCGTACGGTTAAGAAGTGATTATAATTTTTTTATTGACATGACAAAAAAAATTATAAAAATCTGCAAAGCAAATCAGGTTGCAGTGCTATTTAATTTTGTAGCCGTAAAAGAAAATTACAAACAAATGAAAGACATCGTACGCCTTGCATCTGAACTTGGCGTGGACGATGTAAACATTACACCGGTGAATATTGCCGCTATTACAACACTGGATATTTCTTATTACGATATTTTTTATGGAGATGATTTTAAAAATGAATTAAAAGCCGCTTACCAGCTTGCCCATGATTTAAAAAATGTAAACCTGACTGTTTGGGATTTAAAATCAAAAAATCAGTTTCAGAAATGTCATTTGGTTTGGAATCATTTTTATGTAAGTTGGGATGGTTATATGACTCCCTGTTGTGCAAAACCATTTCCGAAGGAATTAAATTTTGGAAATGTGTTTGAATCATCCATGATGCAAAGCTTGAATAGTAAGGAATATAGGCAATTCAGAGCTCTATGGTACAAAAATGAACCACCGGTTTTTTGTAAAAATTGCCATATGATCGATTTAAAGCCAATTGATATTAATTTTGAGCCAACATTAAATTAACTGCCATAATTATAAATTTGTTACATGAAAAATTTTTCTGACTTTAATTTTAAAAATCAAAGAGTGCTTATTCGTGTTGATTTTAATGTTCCGTTAAATGACAAGTACGAAATCACGGATGATACAAGAATGACTGCTGCTGTTCCAACGATTAAAAAAATTTTATCGGATGGAGGTAACGTAATTCTTATGAGCCATCTTGGAAGACCAAAAGATGGGCCTACAGAAAAATATTCTTTAAAACATATTGTAAACCACCTGAGCAAATTGTTGGACGGCGTTGTTGTTCTTTTTGCCGATGATTGTATTGGTGAGCAAGCACATCTTACGTCGGGCATGATGCGTCCCGGCGAGGTTTTGTTATTAGAGAATCTTCGTTTTTATAAAGAAGAAGAAAAGGGTGATGAAGCTTTTGCAGAA
>JANLSA010000470.1:0-4977 GCA_031362085.1 Bacteroidota bacterium
TGAGCTTAAGCCTTTTTTTTCTCATGCACCAACTGTGGCAGGAATTCAAAAAGCAATAGATGCCAGAAAGCAATTTCCTACTGACAGAGCACAGCTGGTGCTACAATTAAAAAAACAGTATGAAGGAGTAGAAGTGCATGAACGGGTTACAAAAAATATAGATTCCCTTTTATCAGAAAATACTTTTACAATTACAACAGCACATCAGAATACTATTTTTACGGGTCCCTTATATTTTATTTATAAAATTCTTCATGCCATTAAATTAGCAGACAATTTAAAAATAGCATTGCCACAGTATAATTTTGTCCCGGTATTTTATATTGGTTCAGAAGATGCTGACCTTGACGAGTTAAACCATATCTGGATTGGAGGACAGAAATTGGTTTGGGAAACAAAACAAACCGGTGCAGTAGGCAGAATGAAAATCGACAAACAATTGGTTAAGCTGATAGATCGGATGGAAGGGCAGCTAAGTGTTGCGCAAAATGGTACTGAAATTATTTCGTTGCTGAAAAAATTTTACAAAGAAGGGGAAACAATACAGGATGCGACATTTCATTTTGTAAATAATCTTTTTGCGGAATATGGCCTGGTTATTTTACTTCCTGATACTGCCGCATTTAAAAAACAGATGACTTCAGTGTTCGAAGATGATTTATTGCATCAGCGGGCATCCGGCATTGTGGAGGCAACAGCAGACAAATTAAATGCGGCTGGTTATAAAGTGCAGGCGAACCCAAGGGAAATTAATTTATTTTATTTAAAAGATAATAAAAGAGACCGGATTGAAATTGTGAATAGCGAATGGCGGGTGGTAAATGGCGAAGAGAAGTTTACGAAAGAAGAATTATTGAATGAACTCAACATATTTCCCGAACGATTTAGTCCCAATGTAATTCTTCGTGGATTATACCAGGAAACAATTTTGCCAGATATTGTTTTTATTGGTGGTGGTGGGGAAACGGCTTACTGGCTTCAATTAAAAAAATTATTTGCACATTATAAAATCCCGTTTCCGGTATTGGTATTGCGTAATTCTTTTTTAATTGTTGAAAAAAAATGGCAGGCTGCAATTAATAAATTAGGCTTTACAGTTGATGATTTCTTTTTACCTGAACAGGAGTTACTTAACAGGTTGGTTGCCCGGGAAACTAAAAATGCGGTTAAACTCAATGGCACTTTCAAGGATACAGAAAACATATATGATTTAATAAAAAAGCAAGCAGCTGCAATTGATGGTACGCTGGAAAAGCATGTTGATGCACTAAAAACAAAATCAGTAAACCAGTTGCAAGAATTAGAAAAGAAAATGCTTCGGGCAGAAAAAAGAAAGTTCACAGATCAGCAAAGGCAGATACATTCTATTAAAAAAAATTTATTTCCGGGTAACGGTTTACAGGAACGAATTGAAAATATCAGTTATTACTATGCGAAATGGGGGAAGGAGGTTATTGCAAAATTATATGAGCATTCCTTAAGCCTGGAAGGAGAGTTTGTAGTTCTCAACGAAAGTTAATCATATTTTACAGTAAGTTTAAAAACAGTACTGCTTCCATTATCATTATCAGCTACCAATACCAATTGAACCTGTTCTTTGGATTCCCTGACTACTGTTGCTGATTCTATTTTTTGCCCTTTAAAACGGGAGTCAATTTTTTCCAGGTTAATAATTCTGTCAGGATGAATATCCTTATCATGTATTTTAGAAGTAATCTGGTTTACAATCCATAAAAAACTTTTCCCAATAGCTCCATCTTCAAAACTATTCCGTGTATCTTCCGTAGATACGGTCATAATCAGCTTATCTTTTTCAGGGGCATAACATAATCCAGAGATGCCGCTGAAAGAAGTAGTGTCCGAATCTGTAATTATAGGAATAACCGTTATTTGAAAACTGCTGTCATTGTTCCAGAAATTTCTGTCAGTAATTACTAAGTGGTTTTCAGGATAGGATTTATTACCCCTGTTAGAAAGCACCAGGTATTGGTTAGTAATACAGGCCCCTTCAATATTCAAATCCTTAATGCCTGATTTTTTTATTTGATTGTACAAAGATTTAAGAGGCATGCTGTCTTTGATATTGGTTTCAAAATAATACCACCAGCCGTTATTCCTGTATGGAGTTAAAGAACCTGATCCAAATAGAAATAAGACTGTACCCTTATCTTGAAAGTATACAGAGGATTCAAGATCGGGTTTGATTTCCTTGGGAATTCTTTTACAGGGATAATCAATCAAGGGTATAGAATCAATGATATGCAAGTTTGTATCTAATACCAGTATGCCTGTAGCATCATCGCCGGTAATATAGAGTTTTCCGTTAATGTATTCAATAGCTGATGCGGAAGGATATTGATCAAGGGATTTCAATATTACCAGATCATTGTTACTTTGACAGGAAGATATAATGAAAGTAACAATAAATACAATTGGAAGAAATCTCATAGAAAGTTTGTTCTATTTTTTCCTGAAATAAAAACTTATACTAAATCCTTGCTTCTTTAAAGTTGAAACGGCTGTTGAATATTCAGAAGAGGATTCCTTTTTAATATTATTTAACCCTGCTGAATATTTAAATTCCGGAGAAATAATAAATCCGGATTTCTTTATTTTTATATTAAGTCCTAACCCAGCCTCAGCACTGAAAATTGATTTTGAAACAGGTAATATCTTGGCTACTGATTTATCTTCTCCAATAATATAACTAAAGGATGGACCAAGCAAAAGATAAGGAGCAATATTTTTATCCGAAAAATTCAGAAGCAACGGAACTGAAAGATTGCCAGTAATAATATTATTATGGATTTTTTCAGTAGTTATTTGTCCTCCGGTAGCATTCCTTCTTTCAAACTCTATATCCGAATTTTCATAACCCATATTGAATGTTGGTCTGATTGAAATATGCTGATTCAATGGAGTAAAAAAGAATATTCCCAAATCAAATTTTATAGCATTTACCGGATTTACCCCTACAATATTACTCGTTTGTCTTCCGGAGTATGTTGGATTCAACCTGTTAATTCCGGCACCAATTAAAAAACCAAATTTTGGTTTTGTTTTCATATATCTATCTGATGGAATATTCACCTCAATTTGCTTAGATGGGTCAATTGCTTTTGATTGTTGTTCATATTTTTTTGCAGAATCTGGAAGACTAATTGTTTTATATACTTCTGATAAAGTAGAGTATGAGGCTCTCCATTTTGGCGCAAATGCCATAGCACGACGTACATAATAAATGGCACTGTCGGCATTTTTATTTTCAAGATGCATCGTGGCAAGCCGGTTATTGATGAAGGCCGCATTTTTATCCATCGCCAATGAAGTGTAAGCATTTTTAAAAGCATCAATACGATTAGCAGGTTCAACTACGGTTTTTAAAAAAAACAATCTGCTTTTTAATGATTCAATAAACTCCGGTTCATCTGTTGAAAGGAGTAGAGTTGCTTTTTCTAATCGCAGGGCAGCTTCCTGATAATCTTTTTTCTGTTCGGGTGAGATAACACCATTTGTAATATACCCGGACATAATTTGTTGTGCAAAACGGATGTTACTTGCAGCCAATGTTGATTTCGCATCAAGGGTATGTGGAGTACCCGGAAATTTATTTTCGAGCATATCAAAAATACGGGTTGCTTCATTTCTTCCGGCTTCACTATTTAATCGGATGGCATTATTGAAACGATTATACAATTCACTTAATGTACTATCAATTTTTGGGATAGAGTTAAATGCAGCTTTGAAACCTGTATACGAATTGCCACCTCCTTTTCTTATCTCCATTTTTATTTTAAGAAAATTTATCAGGTAAAGTGAATCTACATTACTAATCACATTTCCACTTTTATCATCGCAACAAAAATAAGGTGACTGGGTTTTATTAAACCGTTTGCGGGCAACCTCCGATACATTCTGATCAACATATGATTTTATTTCATTTAAGGTAACCTTATAGTCTTTTATGTTAATACTATCAGCCAATCCTCTTAACCCATCTATTAAATAATATGTAAATAAGCCATGTCCATTCCCAATCGAAGCATCTTCAAGTGATTCTTGTCCGGCACCGGTTGCCAGCATAATAATCTCACCTGCTTTTTTTTCGGAAATTGCTGAGTTTAAAAAATTTTGACCAGTAGTACCACCGGGTAATTCATTGCTCCGGCAGGCATCCATAATAAAAAAAACTTCCACACCTTTTGCCGTTTCATTGGCAATCTTCTTTTTCAGATTAAATAATTGGATTGCACCTCCAACCAGGTAATTATTTTTATCTCCACCCGGATTGCAATCATACCCCAGGAAAAAAAATTGATCTTCATCAATCGCATCGCCATGTCCTGCCATATAAATAAATAGACGATCTCCTTTCTGTAACTTTTTTGCTTTTAACCATTGAAACCCTTTGCTCCAGAAGTTTGCATTATCTGCATTTTCATTTAACAACATAAAAATATTATCATCGGATAAGCGGCCACCGGCCGGGGATTTTAAAAACTCTTTTACTAACTCAGCATCTTTATCAGCATATTGAAGCGGCCGGATATATTTATATTTTGAAATGCCAACAAGTAATGCAAATGTTTGGGGAGATTTTATTGTAGTGTCTCTTGGTTTAAGTGGCACCTGGGCAAAAGAATGATATGGAATATAGGCTAATAAAAATATTGTAAATATGCCTGAAAGAAGTTTCATAATGCAGTTTTGACTAAGCGTAACAGAGACAAGATTTAATCGATGCTGTAAATTACTGCATTTTTATTTTATGTGAAAGACTTTCAACTTAGATAGACTAGAAATCTATTTTTAAAAATTTAATCAAACTTATTTTCCCAACCCTCTCTTTTCATTTTCTCCACCTTTTCCAGTACATCTGTATTTAAAGAGTTTTTATATTCTGTAACTTTTTTAGAAACAACTTCATCTGATGTGCCTAAAATTTCGGCAGCAAGGATGCCTGCATTTTTTGCAGAG
>JANLSA010000581.1:0-1603 GCA_031362085.1 Bacteroidota bacterium
GCGGAGAGGGGCTTAGCGTACTATAGTATGATGATTATTTATTTCAACGAATTTAACCAATTCGATAATCGCTCCATCCAGTTATCCGTTGTTGTTTTATTATACATTCCAAAACCATGTCCTCCGTTTGGGTAAAGATGCAACTCTGCTGGCACTTTATTTTTTATACAAGCCTGGTAAAAACGAATGCTGTTTTCAACGGGTACTCCACTATCATCACCCGCATGTATTAAAAAAGCCGGCGGTGTATTTTTAGTTACCTGTAATTCATTGGAAAAGAATTCAGATTTTTCATTTGTTGGATTAGCTCCAATCAAATTTGTTTTTGAGCCCTTATGTGTAATACTGCTGTCAAAACTAATTACCGGGTAAATGAGTATTGCAAAATCCGGACGAACTGAAGTAGTATCCTTGTTATTTATGTCTGCTTTATAATTAAAATGTGTAGCTGCTGAAGAAGCCACATGTCCTCCTGCAGAAAAACCCATGATGCCGATTTTATTTTTATCCAGTCCCCATTCTTTTGCATTCGTTCTTACAAGTCTGACAGCCTGTTGTGCATCTTGTAAAGGTGCAAGGCTTTTATCAATCATCGTTGTATCATCCGGTAAACGGTATTTTAAAACAAAAGCTGTAACCCCCCATTTATTTAACTGTTCGGCTACTCTTATCCCTTCATGATCAAACGCCAGAATTGTATATCCTCCACCGGGACAAATGATAACTGATTTGCCATTGGGTTTTTCAGGTTTAAAAATGGTGAGAGTTGGCCTGCTCACTTTTGCAATCCTTGTGATGTTATCTCTTACTGTGGCATTTTCTTTATTGGAAGCACCTGTGGAATTAGGTATTCCACTTTTATATAATGGAATTTCAGTACCCGATTGTGCAATTACTTTTATGGAAAATAGAATCGGTAGAAGAAAAAGATATTTTTTCATTGTTTAATTATTATTTGGGGTTCCACTTACTTAAAACCCTGTGTAAATAAATAATATCTTCAGTTTCACAATCACTAAAGATATATCTAAACTTTTTTTCTTTTTCAGAGTGATTGAATAAATAGGAGAACTTTTGTTTGTTTTGAATTTGCTATTCAGGGCACCCAATTTCAAATAATTCTCCTACATTTGACCTTCGTTCAAATTAATGAATATGAAAATCTGCTAATGCAACCTGGCTGATGTCAGGTTTGCCCACTTAAGAGTTAACAATTTCAGCAACGGGGTTTTAGTTGCGAAGAATCTATTTATTTATCAATTTTAATTTTTCTTTCAAAAGAACAATCATGCCAAATCAAACGCTATATAGCAGTAAATTGTCTCATTTATTTTCGTTAATAAAACAATCGCTTCGGGGTGGTGAATATGATTATACAAAAGGCAGTATTCGGGCTGCTATAGTTTTACTTGCCATACCCATGATTCTTGAATTAAGTCTTGAATCTGTATTTGCCGTAGTAGATATGTATTTTGTAAGTCATTTACCCAATGCCAAACAGGCAATAGCTACCGTTGGGCTTACCGAATCTGTTATTTCAATTGTATATACACTTGCTATTGGATTAAGTATTGCAGCTACCGCAGTGGTAGCAAGAAGAATT
>JANLSA010000036.1:0-2009 GCA_031362085.1 Bacteroidota bacterium
GATGATAAAGTAAAATTCAAATTGGCTTTATCGCTACATGCAGCTAATGATGCCAAAAGACATGAAATAATGCCTATAAATGACACTAACAATATTCAATCATTAGTTGATGCATTAAATTATTTCTACAAGCAAACAGCAAACGAAATCACTTTTGAATATATCTTATTCAAAAACTTTAATGATTCGCTGAAAGATGCTGATGAGTTAATAAAACTCTACCGTCAAGTACCTGCCGATCTTATTAATATTATAGAGTATAACCCTATTGCTTTGGCCAAATTTGAAAAGCCGGAGGAAGAAAAAGTAGAAGCATTTATTGAATATCTTGGTAAAAACAAAGTAAATGCCCGCCTTCGCAGAAGCCGTGGAAAAGATATTGATGCGGCTTGTGGTCAATTAGCTAATAAGAATTAATTTTTTATTAGACTTAACTGTTTCGAAGCCTGTTCAAAGCTTCAATCTTATTTTGTACATGCAGCTTTTGATAAATATGCTTTATATGTTGCTTTACCGTATCGTGGGTGATGAAAAGCCTTTCACCAATTTCTTTGTAGATAAGCCCTTGTGCTAAATGCTGAAGCACTTCATGTTCCCTGTCACTGAGGAGTTCAGATACCTTTTTTTCTTTTTGCTGCTGAAAGCTAGCAGTTACCCGCCGGGCAATGTAGGGACTCATTGGCGAACCGCCATTTTTAAGTCCCTCTAATGCTGCTAGTATCTCATCTCCGGAACTGTCTTTCAAAAGATAACCAAGTGCTCCATTTTTTAGCGCAGAAAAAATAAATTCATCATCATCATACATGCTACAGATGATACACTGTACTTCCTTATTAGAATGAGTGATATGCGAAACCAACGTAGCACCATTCATTCCTGGTAACTTAATATCAACAATTACGATTCCAGAAAACTCGTTGACAAAAGGTAATGCTGCCTCTGCAGATGAGAATACACCGCCGGTTTGAAAGCCTTCGCTTCCGGTAATTAATGTTACCAAAGCCTGCTGGTATTCAACGCTATCCTCTATTATGTGAATTATTGTTTTAATCCATGTAAATTAAGGTAGTAAATAATACCAAGCAAGACAATTTAAAACAAATTAAAAAATACATAGGCTACTAATGACTGTTAGCATCTTTCTACGAAAGATTTCCTTACTCATTAAACCTTGCAAATTATACAAGGTCTGTAATAGGTAAATTATTAAAAAAGAAGGCCGGCCAATTAGCGTTAGAGTAAGTTTAACAGTTTGGCCGAAAGTTTAAAGAACGCATCATCGTCAAAAAACAAAATTAAAAAACATGAAAAAAATAATCCTATCAGCAGTTGTAATGTCATTGGTTTTCGCTGTTCAAGCCCAAGAAAATCCTGAAAGAAAAAGTGGAAGACCACCAATAACGGAAAGAAAAAAACACCATCATGGAATGGATATGAAGAGTCTTAATCTTACTGAAGATCAGAAAGCAAAGTTCAAATCACAAAATGAAAGCTTCCATAAGCAAATGGAAGAACTGAAGAAGAATGATAACATTACTGTGAAAGAATGGAAAAGTAAAGCTGAAGCCCTGCGCAAAGAACATAAAATCAATACACAAAGCATCCTTACCAGTGACCAAAAAGCCCAATTGGAAAAAATGAAGGTGGACGGCCAAGCAAAGCATGAAGCAATGGGAAAAGCAAGATCTGAGAAAATGAAGTTTGCTCTTGGATTAAGCGATGAGCAATCAGCGAAAATTCAATCCAACCGTAAAGCAACTGGTGAAAAAATAAAAACCATCAGTGAAAACAATTCACTGAGTGATGAACAAAAGAGAAAAAAAATGAAAGAGCTGCATAAAGAAGTGAAAGAAAATATGAAATCAATACTTACAGAAGACCAAATGACAAAATTTAAAGAAACTAAGTATAAAAGACCTGAGGGGGAAAGAAGGAAACCTGAATCTAAATTCAAACCAGAAACGCTATAACCCCAATCCGTTCGTTAGTAGAACTAGTCCTCGTCGTTG
>JANLSA010000056.1:0-4879 GCA_031362085.1 Bacteroidota bacterium
CAAAATTATTTACTATAATTTTTATAGTTTTTGGCCTGATATTCAATTTGTTTTGTGAAGAACTTGATCGTTTTTTTTAACGGGATGCAAAAATAAGGGTATCATATTTACTGGCAAATTTTATTATCTTTTTTTGTTCACAATTTTATAAACATTTTTAAATTAATCGATTCAGAGAACTTCCCTTTTTTTTATTTAGGGGTTGCAAAGATAAGTGTGTGGACTTTGTAACCAAATGTTTTTTTAGATTAGGCGAATGAGAATGAATAAAATCCTTTACAGGCTTATGTTTCACCGGCAAAACAATTTTTATTGAATAATTTTACCGGGATAATCTACACTAAAAAGAAATAAACCATGAGCAGGAACAGCAAAACTTGCTTTTGTGCAATCTTTTAATTCTATTATTACCTTAAACTGAGAAAGGTTTATTTTCTTTCTTCCAACTAAAAGCATAGTTGCTGTTAACGCCCTTACCATTCCTCTTAAAAATCGATTGGCTTTAATCCTGTAAACTAAATTATCGTGATCGATTTGCCACTCACTCTCAATTATGTTACAATAGAAACTTTTAACCTGAGTATTTCGCTTTGAAAAAGAAGTAAAATCTGAATAACCTTTAACAATAGATGCAGCCTCTTTTATAAGTTCAATATCTATTTTGTAAGGAAAATAAAATGCTCTATCATTTAAAAATGGGTTTTTTGATTGGTAGATATAATACTTATACTCTCTGCTAATTGCATCAAATCTGCAGTGTGATTTTTCACTGACCATGGAAACATTTTTCAACACTATATCAGCCGGTAATATTGCATTTAGACTATACAGGATGTCCGAATTTATTTGGGTATCAAAATCAAAATGAAAAAAGTTTTGAAGTGCATGAACACCTGTATCAGTTCTGGAAGAACCGGTAAGATTTATTTTAATCTGAAAGAAAATCTCAAATGCTTTTTCAATCTCAGCTTGAATTGTATTGGCATTCTGCTGCACTTGAAATCCACTATACTTTGTCCCTTTATATGAAACTTCGAGAAAATATCGCATTAGAAAAAAATTATCTCAACATAGCCTTAAACCTGTTTTGAAAATACTCATCTTTCAACTCTGAAATTAAGGAATTAAAATTCTCAAGATCTGAAACATGTAAGTATGAAGCATCAAAAAAATTGTATTTCCCATTATCGTTTAAAAAAAGCGTACTTATATTTTTGATTTGTGAAGTTGTAAAACATTTTGTTCTAAAGATCTTTTTAGCCTCTAAAATCATATCATCATCTTTTACTTCAGCTGCCATTTTCTTGCGTAGTTTAAAAAAATCGGTTTCATCACCAATTGATTGACAATTATTTTTTTTGACAGCTTGATTCTGACTTATGACTAATTGTTCTGATTCTTTTACCTGATTTTTCTCTTTGACAACTTGTATAATTGTATCTGGAATTTCCAAAAATTTTTTGTTACCTTGTATTTCTGGGGGGAGGCTAATGGCTATCTCTTTTGTTGGTGGAATTAATATTCTGATCGTATCCTTTGACCCATTTGAATATTCATCAATAAAAATTAATCCAAAACCCTCGGTTGTTGAACTTTCTGATTTTAGAATTACTTGTGATCTTTTAAAAACTTCGCTATTAATCTGTGATTCAACCTCAATTTTAGTTTTTATTTCCTCATTTACTTTAACATGTAGTTCGGGCTTTTCAATTGGAATAGGTTTTACCTCTTCTATTTCCACCTTCTTTTCCTCTTTTTTTTCAATAGATTGTACAACAACTTCCTTGGCAATAGTATCTTTTTTGATGTCCTTTTTTACTATTACATCTGCTTTTTCTAGTAAAGTAGAATCGTCCGATGCTTTTGCCAATATTTGAGTAAAGTTCGATTCATCTTTTTTTATTAATTCTTTTTTTAATTCAGCAACAGGAAATTCGGATAAATTCATCTTGACAGACAATGTTTGCAAATCAAAAAGTCCCCAACCCTTTTCATTAAAATTTTTTAATACATATCCATGATCCTTCCCATTTAATGGGACGGAAAATTTTTGCTCAATAGAATTATTTCCAGAAAAGCCAATAGAAAAATTATAGATACTGTCACGGAGTCGAGGTAATATTAAATACCCTTTTGCCGCAGAACTATAAATCTTATCATTCATTTTTAAATAAAAAGGCAGTTCAGCCTCAGATTGTATATAAAGGAAATAGACTCTTTGTGAAAAAGATGACAGGGAAATATTAATAAGGAAGGAAATCAAAACTAATCTTTTCATTATTGCATGGGTTAATTATGACAAAGTTAGAAGAAAAAAGAGTACAACAACTTGTTAAATAGGTAACCTTTCATAAAATTCTTACGTCTGGTAATGACTGCAGTTCTAATTTTGCAGCCAATAAAATTTCTATATGAAAAAAAATGTTTTTGTTATTATTCTGATGAGTTTATGGATTCATATATCTGCACAAGAAGCTGCAGTGGATACTACCTGGAAAAAAAAGTACAGAGAAACTGCTGAGAAAATAAATGATTTGATACATACCAAACTTGAAGTGAAACCCGATTTCAGTAAATCGTATTTATATGGAAAGTCGTGGCTTACACTTCGACCCCATTTTTACCCGACTGACTCTTTACGGCTGGATGCAAAAGGTATGACCATAAATAAAGTTACTATTCTAAAAGGAACTCAGCAATTGCCTTTAAAATACGAATACGATGATTGGAGCCTTCGTATTAAATTAGATAGAACTTATAAATCATCAGAATCATATACAGTATACATAGATTATACTGCAAAGCCAGATGAGTTTCAGGAGAAATATGGCACTGACGATTTTCTGGGTATAAAAGGGATGTATTTCATTAACCCTAAGGGTGAAGTGAAAAACAAACCAACACAAATATGGACACAAGGTGAAACTGAAAACAATAGCGCATGGTTTCCTACTATTGATAAAACAAACCAAAAAACGACTCAGGAACTTTCGGTAACAGTGGCAAATAAATTTGTAACCCTTTCTAATGGCAAATTAACAAGTCAAACGAAAAATACAGATGGTACAAGAACTGATTATTGGAAAATGGATTTACCGCATGCTCCTTATTTATTTTTTCTTGGAGTTGGTGAATATGCTGTTATAAAAGATTTATGGAAAGGAAAAGAAGTTAATTACTATGTAGAACCTGAATATGCATCTGTCGCAAAAAAAATATTTGGCAACACACCCGAAATGATAGGTTTCTTTTCAAAAATTACAGGCGTTGATTATCCATGGGTGAAGTATTCACAGATTACAGGACGTGATTATGTAGCCGGAGCAATGGAAAATACAACGGCTACCATTCATCAGGAAAGTGCTCAACAAGATGCAAGAGAATTAGTAGATGGAAATAATTGGGAAAGTACCATTGCACATGAATTATTTCATCAGTGGTTTGGAGATTATGTAACAAGTGAAAGCTGGAGTAATCTTACCCTGAATGAATCGTTTGCTGATTTTAGCGAAATGCTTTGGGCGGAATTTAAATATGGTAAAGATGCAGGCGATGCGGAAAATTATTCCGGTATGCAAAATTATTTACAAAGCGGCAGTGAAAATAAAAATCTTGTGCGTTTTAATTATGCTGATAAAGAAGACATGTTTGATGCAGTAAGTTATCAGAAAGGTGGCCGAATTTTAAATATGCTTCGCAATTTTGTGGGTGATGAAGCATTCTTTAAAGCACTTAACCTTTATCTCACTACAAACAAATTCAAATCGGCTGAAGCTCATCAATTACGCCTGGCATTTGAAGAAGTAACCGGAAGAGATTTAAATTGGTATTTCAATCAATGGTATTTTGGTAGCGGCCACCCTAAACTTGATATTAATTACAGCTATGATGAAAAAACCAGAAAAGAAAAAATTGTAGTGAAGCAAACTCAGATTGGCGATAAAATTTTCAGATTACCTGTAGCTGTTGATATTTATTATGGCCCTACTAAAACAAGAAAAAATATTTGGGTTGAAAACCGGGTTGATAGTTTTTATTTTGATGCCGCTACCAAGCCTGACCTTGTAAACTTTGATGGTGATAAAATTATACTTGCGACAAAAAAAGAAAACAAAACATTAGAAGAATATATTCATCAGTATAAATATGCAGGTAACTATGTTGACAGAAGAGAAGCAATTGAATTCGCAGGTAAAAATCAAAAAGACCCTAAAGCATTAGAGCTTATAAAAACCGCTTTGAAAGATAAGTATCAGGGATTGCGTAATTACACACTTTCATTGCTGAATTTGAATGATGAAACATTGAAAAAAGAAGTGGAGCCTATTTTACTAGACCTGTCAAAAAATGATAAGAAATCAGTTGTTCGTAGTAATGCCATCAACAAACTTGGAACCTACAAAAAGGCGGAGTATGCAACTCTTTTTAAAGAAGCTACCAAAGATTCTTCTTATTCAGTTTCCGGAAGTGCCTTAGAAGCACTCTCATTAATTGATGAAGATAATGCTACAACTATTGCAAAAGAACTTTCAAAAACCCCTTCCAAAGGTTACTTGAAAGAATCGGTTATGAACCTTATAGCAAACACAGGAGATGAAAGTATGACTGAAGAATTTATTGGCGGTTTTGAAAAAATGCCGATGAGTGAGGGAAAGTTCAATACACTTAATTCGCTTAATACTTTCCTGGGCGCTTTGAAAAATGTTGACAAAATAAAACGTGGAGTTGATGCCATTATCAAATTCCGGGATGAAATACCTGAATCATTCAAAAATCAAACTGACCCTTATATTAATGGCGTTATTCTGAAAAGCCTTATTACAAAAAATGAAGAAATCCTGAAAACCACCCCAGATAATACAAAACTGAAAGAATTGGT
>JANLSA010000067.1:0-2080 GCA_031362085.1 Bacteroidota bacterium
CGACCCCTGTCTCTACAGGGGTCTATTTTTTTGTAGAAGTTCCAAACCATTTTACTGCAAGCAACCATCCTGCAGCACATCCAACGGCATCTGCAATTATATCTCCGGTATCAAACGATCGGTTAGGAATGAAATACCGCTGGACAAACTCCATTATAATACCATAAACGAGAGCAAGAACAGCAATAGTTGAAAATATCTTAAGTAGGCTGAGAACGGAATATTTTTTTTGCATTCCCCAACAAAATAAAAAAACCAGTATACCGAACAGACCGATATGCACCCATTTGTCAAACCAAATTTTGTCTAACCAGCTTTCTGTTGGAAAAGATGAACCGGGTAATGTAAGAAGCACGGTTGAGATAAGAAACCAACCAATACCCGGAATGATTGAAGGCGTAATTTTTTTCAAGAATATTTTTTGCAATGATAACTGAAGATTGAAGAAAAATGAAAATCATTTTTAAAAATAGAAAGGGTCCCTTTCGAGACCCTTTAACCAACTATAGAACCAAAACCACCAAAGTGGCATTGTATTCATAAATACGATGAGTTTTATAAATCAGATTTAAGAAAGTGAAAAAAATTAGAGCTTGCCAAGCACATACATTGTCCCTTTTGGAGTAAGATTACCACCTTTGCTTTCAAGTGTTATGGCAAATGCCTGGGCATTCTGAACGTTCTTTGCTTTTATAAGTAAGCGTTTTTGCTCCGCAAAAAATTCATTGTCTATCAAACCTAAATCAATGGGTTTGCCATCAAGCAAAGCCCAGATTTGATATTGTTTATCTGAAGCTGGTTTGGGAAGATTATTTACCAAAAGATAAACATCGTGAGATGTGGTATCCCAATAAACTGTTGTTATAGCTTGTGGTGCAGCTTCCAAACCTTTTAAAGAAGCAATTTTGTAAGAAGGATTAGGTTCAATGATACTTTTCATATCCTTTTCAAAATCTGCAAGCTTTGCTACATAAATTTCTTTTTCGCTGGTAAGATTTTTATTCTCTAAATAAAGGGAATAATTCCAATAAGCACTGCCAGCTAATAAAATAAGACAAGCAGCAACTGCATACCTCATCCAACTGACCGATATATGGTTTGTATTTTTATCAGAAGATCTGGGTTCATTCATTGAAATAACCTTAGCCTGTTTTTCTTCTTGCTGAATGGCATTCCATATTTTTTCTTTCATATCAAGGGTGGGTGCAATTTTATTTTCCATTGCTGCATTTTCCAGGCTCAATTCAAAAGCCTCTCTTGCCTTTGCTATTTCAGGATATATACTGCAGTTTTTTTCAAACTCAACCCTTTCCTGATCATTGGCAAGGCCCATTACATAGCTTTCAACTATGCCGCTTGATATGTATTCTTGAATATTCACTTTATATCATTGTTTTCAATTGGGTTAATGCCGTTCGTATTCTTGTTTTTACTGTTCCCAACGGAATATTTAATGCCTTTGCTATTTCTTCATGGGTAAATCCCTGGAAATAGGATAAATCAATCAGCCGCCGGTAATCATCTTTTAATTTTAATAATAATCTTTTCAAACCTATCAAATCAATATCCGGCTGACTTACTGAACTTCCGATATTCATATCACCATTTTCCGGAATGCTTAAATTTTGTTTACTGTTCCTGTATCCTTTCGATCTTACCTTATCTATTGATGCATTCCTTGCAATATTCAAGAGCCAGGTAAACAATCTTCCTTTCGATGGATCATAAGAGTCAATTTTCTTCCAGATATTTACCAACACTTCCTGCAATACATCATTTGCCAGTTCCTCATCATTTACTATCGGGCTGATAATACCATTCAAAGCAGCGGCATAGTTATCGTAAAGATAACTGTAAGCCCGATTGTCCCTTTGCATCAGCAAAGCCACCAGCTCCTGCTCACTGTATTTGGTTTCCTGGTTCAATTATATAGTTGGTAAAGAAAAAAAATCGAACGCATCGCTGCATTCTGTTTATTTACGTTAAATGAATTAATTCAGATTTAGCTTACTGTAGCTTCATAACCCACTGAATCCATCAGTGCCGCAACATCATCAATATTATTTACTTTCATTTTTAT
>JANLSA010000116.1:0-1952 GCA_031362085.1 Bacteroidota bacterium
AAAATTTCGGGCCCTGCTTCTTTTACTATTATTAAACCAACTGATTCAACAACGAAGGTTAAAGCACTTGTAACTGGTACATACCGGTTTGAATTAAAAGTAACAGATAATGGTGGACTCTCTGCAAAAGATACAGTGCAGATTATTGTAAATGATGCTTCACCATCGAACCGCCCACCTGTTGCCAATGCAGGACCAGATCAAACAATTACTTTACCAGCGAATACAGTAAATCTTGATGGTAGCGGTTCAACTGATCCGGATAATAATATAACCAGTTTTGTATGGACAAAAATATCCGGGCCGTCATCATTCAATATTTCAAATGCAAATGTTGTGCAAACACAGGTTATAAATCTTTTACAGGGCACTTACCAATTTGAGTTGAAAGTAACCGATGCGGGAGCATTGTTTTCCAAAGATACTATGCAGGTAATAGTTAATGCTGTGCCGCCCCCACCTCCTCCTTCATGCAATCCAGGTAGCAGACCTTTAATTAATGCACAATTAATTCCGTTTGTCACTTCACCTGACAATTCCGATATCAGCCTTGCGGCTATTTTGGGAAATAAAATGGTTTTTCTCAGACATGGTATCAGCACAGGCGGTCCAAGGGGTACCGGCATATTAAAAGGTTATGTTTATGATATGGTTACACAAACCTGGACTATAACCCAATTAAGTGAGCAGCGATGGGATATGGGAATCGTTTCGGCTGGGAATAAAGTTTTTTTTGCAGGAGGAATTGATGTAGATGACAATGGATTAAATTATTATTTTTCAGTTATTGATATTTATGATGCGTCAACGGATAGTTGGTCAGTATCATATTTGAGCAAGCCAAGGCGGCTAATGGCTGCTCCTGCAATAAATAATAAAATTTTTTTTGCAGGAGGTTACGAGGAAATGAGTCCGAATAATTATCAAGTTTCAAATTTGATAGAGATATATGATCTTTCAACAAATTCGTGGTCAGTAAAAACATTAAGCGAATCCAGAGTATACCTTTCTGCAGTAACATTTGGCAGTAAAATTTATTTTGCCGGAGGGATTAATGGCTTAAATGCAGTTACAAAGAAAGTAGATGT
Organism: Bacteroidota bacterium; assembly: GCA_031362085.1. GTDB lineage: Bacteria > Bacteroidota > Bacteroidia > Chitinophagales > Chitinophagaceae > VBAR01. Next base: position 1,089 of record JANLSA010000116.1, read on the forward strand.
TTATGACAACACTACCAATACATGGTCAACATTTGATTTACAAGAACCCAAAGCTGCAATGTCCAGTATTGTAGTGGACAATAAAATTTATTGGGCCGGAGGAGTAAATGAAAACCGGCATTATAATAATGGCTCTTCTTATTGGATTTGGACGTCCAACGTAGAAATTAAGGATATCAATACCGGAATTTCTATAGCGACATGTTTATTTCAGCCGAATTTATGGCCTGGGAATAATGCCGCAGTTCAAAAAAACGATAAGATAGTTTTTTTTACAGGAGACGTCTTAGTTCAAAATAAATTTGATATATATGGCGGCGCGTTATATTTCGCTATCAAACATAATACAAATTTTGATATTGCAGGGTATTTTTAATTGGAAATTAATTGAAAAATACCTTAGAATAGTAGTACATTTTACCAGCGTATAAAGGTGCATGCTTTAAGGATATAATCAAAAACGTTTGACATTTATACGATGATCCGATTCCCTCTTCTCTATTTCATATCGTTTCAAATCAGCCAGTTGAAAAATCGCAATTTCATTATGGCGTGAATTGATCCGACGAATTTACAAAAATACAAAAAGTCAAAACTGAAATTGGATCTTTCATGTCCGCCGTAATCCTCCCGCGTACACATTCCCCCTTGATAAGGCTCGGGTACAATATGCATCCGGATCCGTTTATTCCAGATTGAATGACTTTTCGACATGGGAATCAAAACGTGCTTAATTAATAACTTTTGCTAGTCACTCTACTTAGTCACTCAAGAATTTATAAATTAGATTGTTATGATTGTTCAGCATTCTATATTGGAAAAACAACACGCAGTGTCAACATTAGAATTAAAGAATATCTTAGA
>JANLSA010000142.1:0-3444 GCA_031362085.1 Bacteroidota bacterium
TCCAATGGGCGGATCCAGGCAGGGTTGTTTTGGTTCAGTTCAATATTTGCCTGAATAAATTCTTTTACAAGTTGTGGGGTAGTTACTTCTGTAAGTTGCATGTGGGCAAATTTAGGGAAAGAAATTCTGAGAGATAAGTTAGATTTAAAAGTAAAAGAGCTTGTTAAATATTTTAAGTATCCTTGTCATTTAAAAGAAGTGGTTTGTTTTTTCGTTTCATATCAAACTACATACTATGCGAGTCAAATTGCTTATTTCTACTTTTCTGTTTTCAACTCTTGTTTTTGGTCAGGGTGCAACTAAATTTTTTGTGAGGCACGATACTACTTTATTAAAAGCATCTGATTGTGAATGGATGATAAAATCAATTACGAAAGATGAACTTGTTGTAAAAACAGAAAATGGGAAGTCTGTCCCACTTCTAATTCTGCAGGCAATAGAAAAGGGTAAACTGAAAGCGTTTGACCCGGAAACAAATAAGCAAATTCCAGCTAAAGAAATATTTACATGGCAAATGCCGGCAGACACCCTTTCTGTTTATGACGCTGCTGGCAATTCGAAGTATAAGGTTGTTCAGTCTCGGGTAAATGCTGATGATATACCACAGATACGAATTTTTCAAAATTGGTATTTTAATATTTCAACGGGGAAAATTGTATCTGAAATTAAAAGTATTGAGTTGCTTCAGGAGATACGCAACAATTTTACCGGTGTTTTTATAGGGAATAAGAGATTTTGCAGAATTTATTATTAAAGAATGAAAGACCCTTTCACGTTCACATTATTCGAAAAAAAGCTGATTGGTATTTAGTTTTCCCCAACCCAAAATTGCTCAATTTTCTTATTGGCAGATTATCGCTGCACCCTTACCTTTGCCGCCTAAAATAACCCCTCTGTATATTATGGCAAATGTTGGTAAAGTAAAACAGATTATCGGAGCAGTTGTTGATGTTCAATTCAATGGCACTCTCCCTGAAATTTACAACTCATTAGAACTTAAAAGACAAAACGGTGATACGCTGGTGCTTGAAGTGGAACAACATCTAGGCGAAGATAGTGTTCGTTGCATAGCAATGGACGGAACCGAAGGCTTACTGCGTGGTATGGAAGTGGTGGATACTGGGATTCCGATTGCCATGCCAATTGGTGAAGAAATTAATGGTCGATTATTTAATGTAACCGGAGATGCGATTGATGGTTTGCCACAGGTATCAAAAAAAGGTGGCCGCCCCATACATGCAAAACCACCGGCATTTGAAAATTTAAGTACAGCCGCTGAAATATTGCTTACTGGTATTAAAGTTATTGACCTGATTGAACCATATGCAAAAGGGGGAAAGATTGGTTTGTTTGGTGGCGCCGGTGTGGGCAAAACAGTATTGATTCAGGAGTTGATTAATAATATTGCAAAATCGTATTCTGGTCTGTCAGTATTTGCAGGTGTGGGTGAAAGAACCCGTGAAGGAAATGACCTGATGCGTGAAATGATTGAAGCAGGCATTATGAAATATGGCGATGCTTTCAAACACAGTATGGAAGAAGGCGGATGGGATTTAAGCAAAGTGAATATGGAGGATTTGAAAGATTCAAAAGCAACATTCGTTTTTGGCCAGATGAATGAGCCACCCGGTGCCCGTGCAAGAGTTGCATTAAGTGGATTGACCGTTGCTGAATATTTCCGCGATGGTGATGGTAGTGGAAAAGGAAAAGACATTTTATTTTTCGTAGATAATATATTCCGTTTTACACAAGCAGGCTCCGAAGTATCGGCGTTGTTAGGACGTATGCCATCTGCTGTGGGGTACCAACCAACACTTGCTACTGAAATGGGATTGATGCAGGAAAGAATTACTTCTACAAAAAATGGGTCTATTACATCTGTACAGGCGGTTTATGTACCTGCAGATGATTTGACTGACCCAGCTCCTGCAACTACATTTGCTCACTTAGATGCTACCACCGTATTAAGTAGAAAAATTGCTGACTTAGGAATTTATCCTGCGGTGGATCCGTTGGATTCTACATCAAGAATTCTTACACCGAAAATTGTGGGTGATGTACATTATGATTGTGCAAACAGAGTGAAATTAATCTTACAGCGATATAAAGAACTCCAGGACATCATCGCCATCCTGGGTATGGATGAATTGAGTGATGATGATAAGATGACGGTATACCGTGCAAGAAAAGTACAGCGTTTCCTTTCGCAGCCCTTCCATGTTGCCGAAGCATTTACAGGTTTGAAAGGTGTGTTGGTTCCGATAGAAGAAACAATCCGTGGATTTAATATGATTATGGATGGTGAAGTAGATGAATATCCTGAAGCAGCATTTAATCTTGTAGGAAGTATTGATGATGCGATTGAGAAAGGTAAGAAATTGATGGCGGCTGCGAAATAAGAATGTATTTATAGTTTATTGTTTTTCGTTCGAGGACTTCATTTTAACTATAAACTAAAAACCAAAAACAATAAACGACTACGATGAATCTAGAAATACTTACACCAGAGAAAAAAATATTCAGCGATGAAGTATACGGCGTGCAGATGCCCGGCATCAGCGGTAGCTTTGAAGTGCTGGAAAAACATGCGCCATTAGTAGGTGCATTGAAACCCGGCCGGTTGAAGATTTTAAAGGACAAACAGAATCATACTATAAGTTTTGATATTCAGGGAGGCTTTACTGAAGTATTAAATAATAAAGTAACGGTATTGGTCGAAGGTGCAGTTGCTGTTCAATAAGAGATTTCGAAAAACCTATTTTCCGGATTTGTGAAAAAGATTAGTCCCCCAAATTATTCGGGGACTTTTTTATTTTAAGGCATAGACAATTTATCTTATATCAATGCCCTTACTATCCACTTGCAATCTCAATTCACTTTCTTTCACCATTTTCATTTTAAATACTGAATCTTTCAGCAGTCTTTGTACATCATCCAATTTTGCTATATAAATACTTCTGCCATGCGTACCCAATACAATTTCATTTTCGCGTTGTTGAATAACAATATCATGTACGGGAACCGATTTTGGCATGCCAGCATTCCAAAGCATAAAACTATTTCCTTTGTCAATGCTAATATAGAGTCCACCATCTGTACCTACATAAATGATACTATCGTTTACAGGATCTTCTTTTACCACATTGATTGGTTCAGCCGGCAGATCTTTTCCAATAGCTGTCCAGCTGTTTCCATAATCTTCACTTACATACAGGTAAGGAGCAAAATTATCAAAGCGATAACCATTGAGTGATGCATATACTCTTGCTTCTTTGTGTTGCGATGCGAAGACACGGCTTACCCACAGATTCTGAGTTTGAAGTCTTGTATCAACTGGCATTTTAATTTTTGATTTTTTCTTTTCAATACTAACCGGAGCCGTTTGTTTATTTAATATAAGCCAACTAAACCAACCAAATTTTGAAAAAAGAATGTTTCAAACAT
>JANLSA010000156.1:0-20115 GCA_031362085.1 Bacteroidota bacterium
TGCTGGTAAAAATATTGCAAACCCCACCGCATTACTATTAAGTGGTTTTGCAATGCTTCGACATGTTGGGCTTACAGAAAATGCGGCGGTAATTGAAAACGCATTATTATATACTTTAGAAACGGGAATACATACAGGCGACTTTGGCGATAAAAAAATTCCATCTGTAAATACAACACAGTTTGCCGATGCGATCATTAGCAATTTTGGTAAGAAGCCAGAGATAAATGCAAAAGAAATAATTGCCAACAGACCCGGCACACCTGCACCTCTAAAACTAGAATTTAATTCAATGATGATTTCCAAAGATGATATTCAGGAAACCATTGTAGGTGTTGATTTATTTATTGAAAGCAGTGAACAGCCCAATGACATAGCTGTAAAATGCAAACGGCATGGTGGCGTAAAATTCAATCTTATCAATATCAGCAACCGTGGCACACAAGTATGGCCTACGGGTTCGGTTTATACCAACTTGGTAAACCAATATAATGTTCGCTTCGAAAGTATAGACGATTTTCCGCTGACACAGCAAGATATAATTGGACTTTACGTTAGCATGAGTGGTAATTTTAAAATCTGTTCGTTTGAACTGTTGAATATGTGGGGCGATAAAAAGTCGTATAGTTTGGCGCAGGGACAGTAAAAGCCCCTTGTCCCCCGAAGCGGGAACTTAGAGCAAAGTTTACTTTTATAAATTTCAAGCTTATATAAATATGCAATCAACATTTAAATACCCCAACGGAGAAATAACAGTTATTTGGAAACCTCAACTATGTAGTCATTCAGGAATATGTACAAGAGGATTGCCGGGAGTTTTTGACCCAAAAAGAAAGCCATGGATAGATATGAGCCAGGCTGAAACGCTACAAATTATTGAGCAGGTAAAAAAATGCCCGAGCGGGGCGTTGAGTTTTGTTGTTTCAGATGAAATCTCTAAATCTTAAATATTATCCGGATTTTTTAGAATTAATGTATCCGTTTTTAACCAACCATCCTATCACCTTTTCACGTTGGTCGCCCTGAATAATTATTTCGCTTTCCTTTGCTGATCCACCTGTACCGCAAAATGATTTTATTTTTTTTCCGAGTTCTATCAAGTCATCTTCTTTTCCAATAAAGCCCTCAATTAAAGTAACAGCTTTCCCAGCACGGTGTTTTGTGTCCAGCCGTATTTTTAGTTTTTGTTGGCTGGGAGCCAATGTTTCAATACTTCCCTGCTCCTTTTCGAACCGAAAGCCCGGATCGGTACTATAAACAAAGCCTCTAGTATCTGGTTTATTTTTTTTACTCATGTTACTCGCAGTACTTAAAATGAAATAATTGCTTTAGGGTTCTTAAGCCACTCCTACGGAGAGCTTGTCCCGACCATTCGGGAGGTTTGGAGAGGCCTTTAGACTCAAATCCAAACTCTTCGCCTGATGTATCAATGCACCCACACTTACATAATCAACTCCCGATTTTGCATACGCTTCAATATTTTCCAAATTAATACCGCCGCTTGCTTCTGTTTCAAAATCTTCACCAATTAATTTTACCGCTTCGGTTAATTGCCCGGGTTGAAAATTATCCAGCATTATGCGGAATACTTTCCCTTTTCCAATTGCGATCACTTTTTTTACTTCATCTAAACTTCTCGTTTCCACTTCTATTTTCAAATCCAGTTTTTTTGTTTGCACATAATTATATGCTTTCTCAATTGCTTTCTCTATACCTCCACAATAATCAATATGATTATCTTTTAGCATGATCATATCGTATAACCCAAACCGGTGATTTACGCCGCCACCAATTCTCACCGCTTCTTTTTCCAACAATCTGAAATTGGGAGTTGTCTTACGGGTGTCTAACAAACGGGTTTTATAGCCTTTCAACTTGTCAACATATAAATTGGTTAAAGTTGCAATGCCACTCATTCGCTGCATACAGTTCAGCACTAATCTTTCGCATTGTAAAATAGTATGAACAGATGCTTCCACTTCAAAAGCTTTTTCTCCAAATTTCATTTCATCGCCATCTTTTTTAAAAGGAGTAAAAACAGATAAAGGTTCTTTATATAAAAAAATTACTTCTGCTATATACATACCAGCCAGTATTCCGTCTTCCTTTATTTTTAGTACCGCTTTGCCTTTTGCTCCGGAATCAATACAACCTAATGTAGAATGATCGCCATTACCTATATCTTCCTTTAATGCTTCGTCTATCAAATGCAGAAGTAGCTCTTTGTTCATACCCCCAAAAATAATACTTCGCCGCATTTGTAAGGAGATAAAAAAAGCTGCTCCATTTAGCGGAACAGCTTTCAAAACAATAGAAACAATTTTTTTCTTATTCGATTGACTGAAATCTTACTTCGTTTACCAATTGCTTACCGCCTTTGTTTTTCGCAAATACAGTTGCACGGAAATTTCCCTGGGCTGTTGATAATGTACCAATACAATACTCACCACCGTTCTGATCGCCTTTGTGTTTTACATCAAAAGTTTTCACTTTGTTATTGGTAAAAAAGTCTTTTACTATCAATTGAGCCTGGGCTTTGCTGTATGTATCGCTTTTATCGGGCAATGTCAGTTCCACATTATCATCAAAATAACGGGAAAGATCATTTGCATTACCATTTTTCAGTGCACTAATTACACCATCAATTGTATTTTGTGCAGTAAAACCTGACAAAACAATCAATGTAAAAGCTAATAAGGTTGAAAACAGTGTTTTCATAATTGTAAATTTTATTCCAGTTCAGTTAATCTAAAAATGTGCCACAGTATAACCGAAGGGTGCAAGGTAAAAGTAATAAACTGGTTTTTAAACATAAACTGCCAGATGTTATTTCTTTTAAAGCTTAGTTTTGCAGCGCATTATTACCTTTAAAAGAGCGTTTTTCTACGAATTAAAAATATTTTTAACAAATGACTCCAAAAAAAATTATCCTCGTCATTATGGACGGTTGGGGATTGGGCAAAGTTGCTTCATCTGACGCAATTCAAAATGCCAATGTGCCATTTACGAAATCCTTGTATTCCAAATATCCAAATAGCACTCTTATTACCTGCGGTGAATCGGTTGGTTTGCCGGACGGTCAAATGGGCAACTCTGAAGTTGGACATTTAAATATAGGGGCGGGCAGAATCGTTTATCAGGAATTACAGCGAATTAATGTAGCAGTCCGTACCGGTGAGTTGGCACAAAATGAATCGTTGCTGAAATCAATCCGTTCAGCTAAAGAAAATAACAAAGATTTTCATTTACTGGGTTTGGTGAGTGATGGAGGTGTTCATTCACATATTAATCATTTAAAAGCAATCCTTGATGTTTGTAAAAATGAAGGTTTGGAAAATGTTTTTATTCATGCATTTACAGATGGCAGAGATTGCGACCCCAAAAGCGGTTTAGGTTTTATTAAAAATTTACAATTGCATTTAAATGATACGGTTGGAAAAATTGCAACCGTAAGCGGACGCTATTATGCAATGGATAGAGATAAACGCTGGGAAAGAGTAAAGCTTGCTTATGATGCATTAGTAAATGGTGTTGGTGAAAAAGCAACCGATGCAATTGCGGCTGTTGAAAATGCCTATACCAATAATATTACAGATGAATTTATTAAGCCAACTGTAATTTTTAATGAAGGTCAGCAACCGCTTGCTTTAATAAAAGATGATGATATAGCCTTATGTTTTAATTTCCGGACAGACCGTTGCAGGGAAATAACCCAGGTGCTTACTCAAACAGATATGCCAGAGCATGGCATGAAAAAACTTTTATTGAATTATACTACAATGACAGAGTTTGATAAAACTTATAAGAATGTAAATATAATTTTTGAAAATGATAATTTAACAAACACACTTGGCGAAGTGCTGCAACAAAACGAGAAGAAACAAATCCGGATTGCAGAAACAGAAAAGTATCCGCATGTTACTTTTTTCTTTAGTGGCGGCAGAGAAAAACCTTTTACAGATGAAAGAAGAATTATGAAGCCATCGCCAAAAGTAGCAACATACGATTTGCAACCAGAGATGAGTGCTAGAGATTTAACCGAAGCCATTTTACCCGAAATAAAAAATAAGAGTTTTGATTTTTGTGTAATCAATTATGCCAATGCCGATATGGTAGGTCATACCGGAGTTTGGAAAGCAGTCATAAAAGCCGTAGAAACAGTTGATGAATGTGTAAGCAAAGTTGTTACGGGTGCTTTAGAAAACGACTATACTGTTTTTTTAACTGCCGATCATGGTAATGCAGATTATATGATAAATGAAGATGGCACCCCCAATACAGCCCACACATTAAATCTTGTTCCGTTTTTTATTATTGATAAAGAATGGAAAGGGACTATTAAACCCGGAAAGCTGGGAGATCTTGCACCAACTATTTTAACCATGATGAATCTGCCAATACCAACGGAAATGTCGGGAGAAATATTAATTTAGCATATAAAATATATAGTAAATGAAAAAAGTATTTAAAACAATTGGCTGGATATTGCTGCTTTCACTTATTGCGATTCAGTTTTTTCATCCTACTAAGAATATGGCTGCTGGCGAACAACCCAACGCAATTACGAATGTACATTCTATCCCGGAAAATGTAAATGAAATTTTAAAAAAAGCATGTAATGATTGTCATTCTAACAACACTGCTTATCCCTGGTACACGAAAATACAACCGGTTCATTGGTGGTTAAATAATCATATAAATGATGGTAAAAAAGAAATCAATTTTGATGAGTATGCAAATCGTCCGCTTCGTTTTCAGTATCGCAAATTGGAAGAAATAATTAAACAAGTGAAAGAAGATGAAATGCCACTTGAAAGCTATACATGGGTGCATAAGAATGCAATACTAACTCCGGATGAAAAAAACATATTGATAAACTGGGCTACCGCATCAATGGATACAATGAAAGCGCATTACCCAATTGATAGTCTTGTAAGAAAGAAGCCACAAACTCCTGTAACTAAATAATGAACCAGCGGCTTAAAAAAATAATCATAATTCATTTATTGGTATTAATAATAATGCCTGTTTTGTTTTCTTTTTATTTTACCATACACCAGGGAATTATCCACCACCAGATGGAAGAAAGATTAGAAAATACTTTACTTCAAATCATTCAGATCAAAAAAGCAGAACTGGTTTGGGTTAAGCAAGGGAAAGAAATCCGGGTGGGCAATCGTTTGTTTGATATAAAATCAATTAAAGAAAAAAATGGAGTATATGAAATAAAAGGATTGTATGATACCGATGAAGATTTGCTCCATGAAATATTAAATAAAACACAACGAAACACGGAACAACAATCTCAACAAGTATTTTTAAACTTTTTCTTTCAACTCTACACTTCGCTTACAACCCGTTTTGCTGAAGTATTTACGAATGAAATCTCAACCGAGTTCTCAAACCATTTTTCAATACAACTTCCTTCCCCAACAATCGAATTGCTTTCTCCCCCACCGAATGTGTAATTGATTTTTTTAAATTCATTTACTGTTTCAATATTTCTCTTTGAAATATTGCTATGCTTATTTATAATTCAATAATTATTATGAAACAAATTTTAATACTATCCGGTTTTTGCTTTTTTGTAAATATGATTTCAGCACAACCGGACAGCACTCAAAAATTAGGCGAGGTAATTGTGTATGCAAACAAATTTGCAGAAAAGAAAAAAAATATTGCTCAGAAAATAGATGTTATCAATGCAAAAACAATTGCCCGGTATAATGCCCAAAATACAGGCGATGTACTCATCAATACGGGAAATATTTTTGTTCAAAAAAGTCAACAAGGTGGAAGTAGCCCGGTTATTCGGGGCTTTGAGGCCAGTCGCATATTGCTTGTTGTAGATGGTGTAAGAATGAATAATGCAATTTACCGAAGCGGGCATTTACAAAATATAATTACAGTAGATCAAAATATGCTTGAAAGTATCGAAGTATTACAAGGTCCGGCTTCTACAATATTTGGAAGCGATGCATTAGGTGGCGCCATTCACATGCGTACAAAAAAAGCAACTCTTTCTTCAACAAATAAAATGAGAATAGCGGGATCTTCTTTTACAAGAATAAGTTCTGCAAACAATGAATTTACCGGTCATACGGATTTTAATATCGGGGGTAAAAAGTTTGCCTGGCTTCAATCGTACACCTTCAGCTCGTTTGGAGATATGAAAATGGGCAAAAATTATCCAACTGCGTATCCAACATTTGGAAGAAGAGATTCAGTAATTGTTACTACAGCTGGTGTAGATAATGTAGTTGCTAATAAAAATAAGAACACAGAGAAATATTCAGGTTATAATCAATGGGACATCACCCAAAAATGGTTGTATAAACAAAGTGAAAAAATTTCACATTCTTTAAATGTGCAATTCTCCAATAGTTCCGATGTGCCCCGCTATGATAGATTACAGGATAAAAAATATTTTAGTTCCGGTATAGGTTCTACACTCCGTTATGCAGAATGGTTTTATGGACCGCAAAAAAGAAATGCTGCCACCTATCGTTTAGATTTAAATAAATTGGGCTTTGCAGATGAGTTTTCTGCTACTATTAATTATCAGGACATAGAAGAGAGCCGGCAAACAAGGGAGTATAGAAGATATGATCGTTTTGATAGCCGGGTGGAGAAACTCAAAATCTGGAATTTTGCTATAGAATCAAGAAAAAAATTCACCCATCATGAATTAACTACTGGAATAGACGGACAGTTGAATAAATTATATTCAGTTGGCACAAGAAAGAATATTACCACAGGCGTTGTAGCACCTCTTGACAGCCGTTATCCTGATGGGAAAAATCGAATGAGTTATGTTGGTTTATTTGCCGAACACCTGATTAAAAATTCAAATGGGAAGTTTATTTATAACCAGGGGATTCGGCTACAAGCTATTTCTTTAGAATCTACTATCATAAATAATTCTTTTTTCAATTTACCTTTTACGATTGTTAATCAAAATAATATTGCATTTACGGGTCATGCAGGTGTTGTATTTATGCCAACAGAAAAATTCAGATTAGCTTCTAATTTTTCATCCGGGTTTAGGGCTCCAAATATTGATGACCTTGTAAAAATTTTTGAAAGCAACACGGCTGCAAAACAAGTTGTATTTCCAAACCCTGATATAAAACCAGAAAGAACTTATAATTGGGATATTACAATCAACCATACTATTGCAGATAAAATTAAATTTGAATTCAGCCCTTTTTATACTTTGTTCAGAAATGCACTTGTTAAAGCCCCTTTTAAATTGAATGGACAAGATTCAGTAATATATAACGGAGTAAACAGCCAGGTACTTGCCAATCAAAACAAAAACAAAGCATATGTATTTGGATTTAATACAAATATTGCGATTGAGTTTAATAAATATATTTCACTGTATAGCACCATCAGTTATACAAAGGGACGCTATCAGAAATATACAGGCATAGAAGTACCCCTGGATCATATACCTCCCGTGTTTGGGAAAACTTCTTTAAGTTTTACAAAAGCAAAATTTGGAGCAGAAGTCTATGCATTCTATAATAGTTGGAAGAAAATTAAAAACTATAACCCTGATGGCGAGGATAACCAACAATATGCTACTGCACAAGGCATGCCTTCATGGTTTACATTAAATTGGAGAAGTAATTATAAAATCAAAACAAATTTTGAACTGCAGGCAGGTATTGAAAATTTACTGGATCGCAACTACAGATATTTTGCTTCCGGTTTTTCAGCACCCGGAAGAAATTTTATACTAAGCCTAAGAGCTATATTTTAATAGAATTTGCGAAAAATAATGAAAAAAGGTTCCTTCAAACGGAACCTTTTTCATTTAATTAAGTTTGTCTTATCAACAAAATTTCTCATTAAATAAAAAAATTACAAACTTATGCAGCATTTGTATTATAAATATGTCTAATTTACAGGCACTCTAAACGTCAACTATGACCGAAGAAGCCATTTTACAAGGCTGTTTAAAAAACGATGCTTCTGCCCAAAGGGAATTGTACAATAAATACAGTTCTAAAATGCTGGCGGTTTGTTATCGCTTCGCCCATAACCGGGAGGATGCCGAGGATATGCTACAGGAAGGCTTTATTAAGGTTTTTATGCAGATTTTTTCTTTTGAAGGTCGTGGTTCTTTTGAAGGCTGGATACGCAGAATTGTAGTGCATACTTGTATCAATATTCTGAAACGAAACAAAAAGTTCAATGAAAGTGTTGATTTGATACATGCCACATCTGCGATGGTTCGTGAGGAAGCTGTTCCATCTATAATTCAGGCTAAACAGATAGTGGAATGTATAAGATTGCTTCCAATTGGCTACCGGACAGTACTTAATCTTTACGCAATTGAAGGTTATAGTCACCGGGAAATAGCAGTGATGCTGGACATAGAAGAAAGTACCAGCCGAAGTCAATTCACAAGAGCGAAAACAATGCTGGAAGAAATTTTGATAAGAAAAAGAATTTTACATAAACCGAAACAAACTGTGGATTGGATGGTAGCAGTGGGAAGTAAATGAATAAAAGTACCCTGAAAGACCAATAAGGTATGGAGAGAAATTACGATAATAGAGATTTTGAGCAATTTTTAAAACAAAATGCTGATCAATACCGGATGCATCCATCTGAAAAGGTATGGACTGAAATTAACCACACACTTCATCCCCAGCGCAGATGGTATGGAATTGCTGCTTTATTGTTATTACTTACAGGAGCTGTAGTTTCTGGCGTTATGATTTTGCAACCCGGTTCAAATTCACAAATTGCTTCAGCAGAAAATAAAATAAATACCCAACCAGTAAAAGAAGAAAACAAAATAGTAGCAAATTCTTCTGTCCCTATTTTAACGAAGATAAATCCGAATCGTTCAATTGTTTCAAAAAGAGTTCCAACAATCATAAATAATTATTCTTTAGAATCAAATGATGTTGTTGTTGTGCCTGATGTTTCAATTCCGCAAACAGTTGTGGTTCAGGAAAAAATTGAAAAACAAATTCCTTCGGTAATCAATAACAACAGTGATGTTGCATCAAAAACAAAAAATACAATTAGTCTTTCTCCGGTTATTAATAATTCTGTAACTGAGACCAACAACAATTCCTTTGTAAATAACAGGACAGAAAAAAACATTTCTGGAGTGGATGTTTTAAAACCATCAGTTCTGATTTCTGAACTAATAAATAAATCAAACGAAGGAAGTACCCCTTTGCAAAAAAGCAAACAAAAGAAAAAAATTATTTGGCAATTATATTTTACACCCGGAATAAGTTATCGCCGATTGACTGAAAATAAAGAAACCATACTTGCTGCTTCCGGTTCTACTTCCATACCATCCAATCTTGCCTTACGGGATGTAAAAAGTCTAGTAACACATAAACCGGATATTGGCTTTGAGTTAGGTCTTGCAGCAAAATATTCAATTTCAAAAAACCTATTAATTAAAGCAGGTTTTCAATTCAATGTAAACAAGTATAATATTCATGCTTTCAGTTATGTTGCAGAACCAGCTACGATTGCTATTCAGAGTGGATCTTTGCCACAGTCTGTAACCCGCACTTCCTACTATCGCAATTTTAATGGTTATAATCCAAACTGGCTTACCAATATTTATTTTTCAATTTCGGTACCTGTTGGCTTTGAATTAAATTTTATCAATAATAAAAAAATAAGTGTGGGCTTGGGATTAACTGCTCAACCAACTTATTTGCTCGATAACAGTGCATATCTTATTTCAACTGATTTTAAAAATTATACAAAATATCCGGATCTTATACGTCGCTGGAATATGAATACAGGTGCTGAACTGATTGTTGGCTTTAAAGCCGGTAAAACAAAATTTCAGATAGGTCCACAAATGCGTTATCAGGCGTTTTCAAGTTTCAAAGACAAATATCCTGTTAAAGAAAATCTTTTCAATTTTGGCCTGAAGGCAGGCGTTTCACTAAACAAATAGTACCAATACTTACTGCTGCTTTGCTTACAAAACTATCCCGGTTCTTTTAATAGACCGGGATAATTATTTTCAGCATCTTGTTTTCATTTATTTTTATGCCATGAAAAAAATAATTTTCCCTGCCACCGTTTTTCTTTTTTTATCCGCCTGCAATGCTGGTAAAGAAAAGGATGATGAAAAAAATATAAATAAGGTAACTCCAGCCCTTGCGTTTATAAAAAGCCAGGCTGCCATGATAGATACTTCACTTTTTGTAATTAAGAAAATAGTAATTACAGACAGCCTTCATTCAGATACAACTGATGTACACCGAAATGATTTCAGATCATTGGCAAAAGATTTTCTTGAATTACCAGATATCAGCCAAAAAAAATATAAAGAACAATATACCGAAGCTAAAAATTATTACTCCGATTTAAATTTAGTCTCTCTTATCACTTTACCGAAAGATCCTTCAACTGCTGAAATCCAAAAACAAGAATTGCTGATTACCCCGGACTCTGAAGGGGGTAAAATGAAAACAATTATTATTGACCGGGAGTGGGTGAATAAAGACAGCTCGGTGATAAAAAAAATGCACTGGCAGGTAGATGAATATTTTCAAATTGTTACCTTAAAACAAATTGCCGGCAAGCCTGAAACTACTCAAATAGTAAAAGTGGTCTGGAATGATTTTACAAAACAAGAATGACACCTTTTGATTTTAAAAATATACAGCAAACCATACCGCAGCATCCCGGCATTTATAAATATTTTGATGCGGGTAATGAATTAATTTATGTAGGTAAAGCCCGTAACCTAAAGAAACGTGTAAGCTCTTATTTCACTAAAACATTTACAGGATACAAAACCTTTGAGCTGGTAAAAAGGATTGACCGTATTGAATTCGTAATTGTTAATTCGGAACAAGATGCTTTGTTATTAGAAAATTCTTTAATAAAAGAATTTCAACCTAAATACAATATTAACCTGAAAGATGATAAAAGCTACCCTTTTATTGTTATTAAAAAAGAACACTTCCCCAGAATCTATTTTACCAGAAGACTGATAAAAGACGGCTCAGAATACCTTGGTCCTTTTACTTCAGTAAATCAAGTGAGAGAATTGATGGAATTTATCAGGCAAACTATCCCACTCAGAAATTGCACACTCAATCTTAATAAAATAAATATTGAAAAGAAAAAATTTAAGGTTTGCCTGGAGTATCATCTTGGCAACTGCAAAGGGCCCTGTGAGGGGTTGCAAACAGAAGGAGATTATAATGACGATCTTTTACAAGTAAGGAATCTGCTGAAAGGAAATCTGGGTGAAGTAATAAAACATTTCAAAACTGAAATAAAAAAAGAAATTTCAAATCTTTCTTTTGAAAAAGCTGATTTACTTAAAAAGAAAATAGAATTCCTTTTAAACTATCAGGCCAAATCAGTTGTGGTAAATCCAAAAATTGGTAATGCTGATGTTTTTACAATGGTAAAAGAAAAAGAAATTGTATTTATCAACTTTATGTTTGTACGCAGTGGTGCCATTGTACAATCCCAAACAAAAAGAGTGGAAGCAAAACTAGATGAAACAGATCGGGAGATACTTGAGTTTTGTATCGAAAATATTCGCACTACATTCAATAGCGATGCAAAAGAAATTATTCTTCCGATGCAAATCAATTTATCACTTCCCGGTATTTCGATTACAATTCCAAAATCAGGAGATAAAAAAAAGTTGCTTGATTTATCTTTTAAACGCAAAATATTTTATAGAAGAAATTAAAAACAAAGAAAGGCTCCAATTAGGTGTAAGAAGCACTGACAATTTTGAATTACTTAGTCAGCTAAAGGAAGATCTTCAGCTATCTGAATTACCGGTACATATTGAATGTTTTGACAACTCAAACTTTCTGGGAAGTTACCCAGTATCAGCCATGGTTTGTTTTAGAAATGGCATAGCAGCAAAAAATGATTATCGTCATTTTAATATTAAAACAGTCAAGGGTATCAACGATTTTGCTTCTATGAAAGAAACAGTCTATCGCAGATACAAGCGTTTGAAAGAAGAAAATAAAACATTGCCCCAGTTGGTAATAATTGATGGCGGCAAAGGACAACTCAGCTCAGCTAATGAGGCAATAAGAGATTTAAAGCTTGAAGGAAAAATGACATTAGTTGGGTTGGCAAAAAATGAAGAAGAAATTTTCTTCTCAGGCGACAAAGAATCTTTGAAACTGCCTTATTCAAGTGAAAGCCTGAAATTCATACGAAGGATAAGAAATGAAGTACATCGCTTCGGAATCCGTTATCACCGGAATAAAAGAAGCAAGGGAACCTTTAAGAACGAACTGGAAGATATTCCAGGCATCGGTAAGGCTACGGCTGATTTGTTGCTGAAAGAATTTAAATCAGTTAAAAATGTGCGTAGTAAAACTATTGATGAATTGAAAGAAATAATTGGTCTTTCTAAAGCCAAAATTGTTACAAACTACTTTGAGGCTGATTCTGCGCCACTTTAGGGGCAGGATACAAAAAAAATGGGGCCCGGATAGAAATCCAGCCCCGTTTTTAAAATCCAATATCCTATGAAAAACCATGACGAAAATACAACAATATTCTATATAACAAATAGGAGTTTTACTATTTACCCAAGTTTTTTTCAATAAAAATTTGGAGTTAACAGAAATGAAAAATGCCCCACCGAGGCGGGGCATTTGATTAAAATAACTTTTTAGCTTTATAGTTTAATAAGACCATAAGTCTTGCTCGTAATTAAAGATTTTTTCGCGGACGTTATCGCCTTCGAGCAAAGCAAGAATCTGATCCTTGTAAACTTGTCTAATATTCTTATTTGTTGGATTATCCAACGTTGATTTTACGATGTAGCTGGCAAACATTCTGCTTTCAAACAATTCCTCCCATGTCATACGATTTTGCCCCATATTTTTAGGATTGTAAACCTCATACTTTGAAAGATTAGGTCTTAAATCGGGATAATAAAGCCAAAACATTACTGTGGTTCCTCTTTCCTCTCCGCTTTCATGAAAACGGGTAAGTAAAGGTGCAATTCCAAGAATTCTGCAAACTAAACGACTTGCCTCACGATCAAAAACCCACTCTTCCTTAATTCGAAGTTTTACAACTGTTTTTGGGTCGAATGAAGATTTTGTGATAACATACTCCGTTATTATTGAAGGATCATTAATATCTCTTTTTGCAATGGTATCATACGTACCTCCCATTTGAGAATTAATTTCATCCAATTTCAATGGAGTTGTAAATCTATCGTCGGCAAATGCTGTTACCTCGCCACTATTCACTGCTTTCAAAAGCATATTAATAAACATCTGGCTTCCGTTATCATCTTCTGCTTCGTATCTAAAAGGCAGATTCATTTTTTCACGAATATCCAATTCACGCCAAACCTTCTCTGCATACAAGGCATCATCCCAGCGTATATGCTCATAAGGCAATGGCGTACGAGCAGTGATGCTGCTCTTATCAAACGCATTGTCAGGTCGCAAAGATTTTTTAATAATATTACTCTCAGACGCTGTAGTATCATACTTGATCGGAATATTCGCTAATGGATTATAAGGAGGAACTACCGTATTGTTATTTACCTGAGTTTGATTGCCAGGTACTGGCTGTGTTACTCCTGCTTTTTGATTTTTACGGGATGTTCTTTGTGCATCAGCAGTAATACTTACTACTGAAACAGCCAAAAACCCAATCAATACTTTAGCGAAATTACTTTTCATAACTATCTATTTAATATAATAAACTAATGTTGGAACAGAGCGGTTCTTTCCGTCTTCCCCAACTGCCCGGATATTTTCAATATAAACTGTTTTACCAGCTTTTACATGATCTCTCATTATTTGTACAGCTTTTGTACTAAAGGCATTACCAGTACAATCTGCTTCAGCTATATCTCCATCATCCGTATCTGTACTTAATCTAAAACTGGTAACAGAATATTTTAAATCAAATGGAAAATCTTTTATCCAGGCACCAACTCCACCCTGGGCTTTAAATTCTGCAGCAGTCATTGTTGCACCGCTTGGTTTTGCACCAACAGTTGCAACAGGATCCGGTATCGTTCTTACCCGGAAATTTGATGAGCCTGCAACTTTTCCTTCTACTGAAACGGTTAATACACAATCATTCGTTACGCTACTTACAAACACATTATATTTTCCATTACCAACTTTTTCTACTCTTCCGCCACCACCAGCAATCGAGAAACTTGTTCTATCATCTCCACCACCACTTGCTGCAATTGTAACGGGGTTTGGTACTCCAATATATAATACATTCATTTTGTCTAATGCAATGGATGCATTAGCCTGCCCAACCACATATTCAACTTTTTCGTCAATTACCTGCTTTTTACCATCCTGATCTATATACTCAATATGCACCGGAATAGAATGTTGCCCAATTCCACCGCCATCAAATTCGCCTTTAGCAACACCATTTGAATCAAGTGAAATTGTTTTTCCTGAAATTGAAATAACAGGTAATGCAGCTTTACTAAAAGCACCTACGCCTGCATTAATTTGAAGTTTTTGCCCAGGCATCAGGTAATTAGAACTCTGTCCTATTATTGCGGCATAAGAATCAAATCTTACTACAACTTCTCCTACTTTAGAATGACAAAATGCAACAATTCTGTTTTCAGAAGTTTTTACATCATTCTGAAATTTGCTAAGCATAGTAAGAGCGGCAACAGTTGGCACCATTCTGAAGTATGCTGCTTCCCAACTTTTATTTCCTTTATTTTGCGTTGGAGGAGCTGAAAGATCAATAGGCAATGAGGTAGCAAATTCTTTTGTAATTGAAGTATCAATACTAAGTATGTCCTTTTTGTATTGATCTAACTTACCATACAATTCTTTTCCTTTGCCTTTCTCGACCATTAATCGTGTTGCAATATCAAGGTTATCTTCTTTAAACTTTTTTGTCGGGTTATTTCTATCACCACCTGCAGATTCAAGAATTGTATTTTTAATTTCCTGTATATAATCATAAACCGTTTTGCTGTAACGTACAGCATCTGCAGCTTTAGGATACCAAAAATTTGCTTTCTCTGCTGTGGCTGGATCTGATTTTTTATCGTCCAGAGATTTCATAATAGTTGCAGTGGATTTATCCACTGTTGTATTCGTATTCTCCAGGCTTCGGTTTACCGTTTTAAAGGCATTGAGGATTTCAGCAGATACATTCAGTGCCAGCATTGCTGTTAGCACTAAGTACATCATGTTAATCATCTTTTGCCGTGGTTCTCTAGGTAAAGACATGATTTTTAAAATTAATTGGTTTTAACAATGGTGACTTTGTTTTCATTTAAAATCACTGGATACGGATTTCTTTTTTTACTATAAAAAGAAACCTTTAAATAATTTATGCACGACCCTGCATAGCACTTAGCATATTACCATAAATCGAATTTAAACGACCTAAGTTTCCTGCTAATACTGCAATCTGATCATGTGCTTTCTTCGCATCATCCACACTTCCCTGCATAGCATCGGAAGCCTGCACCAGATTACCGTAAAATTTATTCATTGCTTTCAGGTGATTGTTTGTGTCTTGTAATTCCAGTTCATAAATTGTATTTAATGAACCTAAATTTTTAGTCATTACCTGTACTTGCTCATGAAAAAGTTTAGTACCATCAGCTGCAGCATTAAAATGCTGTATACTGTTGGCCGCACCAACATAAGCTTCTTTCATTTGAACAAGAGCTACTGATGCTTCTTTTGTTTTAGTGGTGTAGTCGCCGGTTGCAGCTACTACATCACCGATATCTCCCATTTTATCAACAGTAGTTCCCAATTTTTTAAAATTATCGCTTAAGCGACCAAGGTTAGTTGGCGTAATATCAGCGGCAGTAAGCATATCTTCTAATTTATTTAATGCCGGGTTTCCTGTACTTGCACCTGCTAATGCCAATGGAGTTGGTTTGAAATTCGGACCTTCCAAATCAGGGTGCTTGTTAATGTCTGGGAAATAACGCTGCCAATGTGGTTCTTCGGGTGGCGGCACCAATAATGCCATCACTAAAAACACAATTACTTCTGATAAAAGACCAATTGTGATCATTTCATCGGCTGCAGGCCAGTGACGGATTTTAAACAATGCGCCAAGAATTACCACTGCGGCAAAAAAGGCGAAAATAAAGTTTAGGGTTACTTGACCTCTGTGGGTTTTAAAAAAATTCATAAACGGTTCTTTTTATAGGTGAATTAAAGGTTACAAAAAATAAAAACGGAAAAATGAATATGAAATTGTTTTTTAGAAAAAAAAGAGAGGTAAAATACACCTCTCTTTTTAATAAGTTTATTTACGACGGCCTTTTGTAGAAGGTGCCGGAAGATCAATTATTGTTCTAAATCCAATATAGCTCTTCGATGAATCCTGATACTCGTAAGTGCTGGTACCTGTTTGCAGATAATAGCCAACATCTTTCCAACTACCTCCACGAATTATTTTACGCTTCATCAAAGGAGGATCATCATCTTTAGCATTCCATCTTACATCGGGGTTCATATCGTGCTGAAAATTATTTCTTCCTTCATAGTAGATGGATGATGTCCACTCAGCTACATTACCACTCATACAATACAATCCCCAGTCATTGGGCCAATATGCATCTGCACGTACTGTATAAAAACCGCCATCTTCTGGATAGTTTCCTCGGCCGGGTTTGAAGTTTGCCATCAAACATCCTTTTTTATTTCTCAAATAATAGTTACCCCATGGGAACATAGATTGAGAACGACCGCCTCTTGCAGCATATTCCCATTGTGCCTCTGTTGGCAAACGGAAATCCGATTCCTGAGAACGACCTTTTGAATATAGAAACGAATTTAAATACATTGTTCTCCAGTTACAAAAAGCCTCTGCTTGTTTCCAATTGATACCCACTACCGGATAATTTCCGAAAGATGGGTGACTGAAATATCTTTTTGTCATTGGTTCATTATAAGAATAAGAGAAGTCACGTATCCAGGCTAATGTATCTGGATAAATTGCAACGGGAAACTTTTCAATAAACTTACTTCGTGGTTTACCAGCATTCGATCTTTGTGCTGCCGTTTTGAGATCCATTCTTTCTACCTGATAAATCATTTTAGAAGGGTCAATTTCTTTTCTTCCATACATTCTATCATCGGGAGGAAGGATAAAATCTGTAGCTGCAAGATCTTCAATGATTTTAGGATCAGAATATTTTATTCTTTTAGCAGCTTCCCAGTTAACATACTGGTTGCCATCTTTATCATCTTTTACATAGTTACCCCCCAAACGGCGGGCAGCAATTGAATCCCGAACCCATTGTACAAACTGACGATATTCGTTATTGGTAATTTCTGTTGCATCCATCCAAAAACCACTGATAGAGACTGAGCGGTTACGGGCACTAAATGCATAAGCAGGATCTTCATCACTAGGTCCCATGTGAAAAGTTCCTTGCGGTATGAATACCATACCTGGAGGTTTTGGAAGGCTGTATTTACTTCCGGGTGCTACGCCATGCACTTGACCATCATTTGGAAGTACACTTCCTTTACTACTTTTTTTTCCAAACATTCCACAACTGGAAAGCAGCAATGCAAGGCAGGCTGTGGCGATAAGGTTTAAACTAGGGTTTCTCATTTTCATACACTTAAATGTAAATAGGTATTGGCAAATATAATATTTTGAATAGTTCTTCACCACAAGGCTAATATTTATTTTTTATAATTCAAAAGGTTAATTCCGTAGTAAAGTTTCAAACGGGTATGAAGCCATAATATTGTATAAAACTAAAATTTAATTACCCTGACTGTTAGCTGTTTAGCAGTTTTACGAATGCTTCGAGTGTTTGTACCGGATTTTGACAAGCATATTGCCTGCAAAGATAAATTGAAGTAACTTTTTCCCCTGTTTTGTCTGCAAACAAAGGAAGTTGGTTTGAACCAGACTTGCCAGACATAAGTACTTTATAAGGAATATATTCTTTTAAAACTTCTTTTAATATACCGTCATAATCAGTTCCAACTATTGCTATCTCATTCGTACTGCTAAAAAGTTCTGAAACAAGATTAGCCCAACATCCAAAAGAAACGGGATAACGTATGATAGCGTTGCCCAACGCATTTAACATTTTTAATGCTCTTTCATTCCACTCTTTTTTATCAAAATAAATAGCAAGCTTATAAAGATTGGCCGCCATAACCGAATTTCCAGAAGGGACAGCACCATCATATACTTCCTTTTTCCTTACAATTACATCGGTAATATCTGATGGAGTGTAAAAGAAAAATCCAGTTTCTTCTTCCGCAAATTTTTCCAAAACGAGTTCCGTTAGATTTTTTGCCTTTTCCAACCATTCCGTATTGCCTGTTATTTCCTGAAGGTGAATTAATGCTTCAATTAGAAAAGCATTGTCATCAAGAAAAGCAGGATGTTTTGCCTGATTTTTCTTCCAGGTGTGATAAAAAGCTGGTGAATCTTTTTTAGAAAAATTTTTAAATAGAAAACCCATGTTACGAATGGCAAGTTCCCGGTACTCCTCATTCCCGGTGCAAGCAAATGCTTTACTGATAGCCGTATTCATTAATGCATTCCAGCCCAATAAAATTTTATCATCCGTAATTGGACGTATGCGTTTACTTCGCTCATTCAACAATATTTTTTTTGATTTACGGATGATGTCATTCAATTTTTCAATAGCTATATTTTTTCTTTTTGCAAATGAAACAGCATCCCAATTTGTGTTTAATATATTTTTATGTTCAAAATTACCCTGATTGGTTACCTGATAATATTCACAAAAAAGTTCTGCATCATCTTTTAAAATAGTTTCAATTTCATTTTTATCCCAGACATAAAATTTTCCTTCCACTCCTTCGCTGTCTGCGTCTATTGCTGCATAAAATCCTCCATCGCCGTTCATCATCTCATCCGAAATAAAACCCAATGTTTCATCTATAACGTCACGGTACTTTTCATTTTTTGTATGTTGATATGCTTCGCATAAAACAGAAACAAGGAGTGCATTATCATAAAGCATTTTTTCAAAATGAGGGACCAGCCATTCTGAATCGGTAGAATATCGGGCAAACCCTCCACGGATATGGTCATAAATTCCGCCTTCAATCATTTTATCAAGGCTAAGACAAGCTTGTTTTAAAGCATCTTCAATTTTATAAATAAAAGAATAGCGGAGTAAAAACTGAATACTGAAAGTTTGAGGAAATTTTGGTGCTTTTCCAAAACCACCCCATTCTTTGTCTGCCGACTTCATTAGATTATGAAATATTTCTTCTATATTTTTTTTAGAAATAACCGTATCCACATTATTACTTTTTTGCAAACCAAAACTGTTGGAGGTAATAAGATGATCGGTTAGAGTCTCCGCCTGGGCATTTATTTCACTTCTTCTTTCCTGAAACGATTTTGATATTGAAAACAATACTTCTTTCCAGGAAGCACGGTTGAATGCCCGCTCTGGAGGGAAATAAGTGCCCCCATAAAAAGGCTTTTTATCCGGAGTAAGAAAAACATTCAGGGGCCATCCCCCACTCCCACTCATTGCCTGCACCGCATCCATATATATATGATCAAGGTCCGGTCTTTCTTCCCTGTCAATTTTTATATTAATAAAATGCTCATTCATGATTGCTGCCGTTTCTTCATTTTCAAAACTTTCACGTTCCATTACATGACACCAATGACATGCAGAATATCCAATACTTACCAGGATAGGTTTGTTTTCATCAACTGCTTTTTGTAACGCTTCATCACTCCAGGGATACCAATCTACTGGATTATGTGCATGTTGAAGTAAGTATGGGCTTGTTTCATTTATTAGCCTGTTGGTATGTTTTTCATTCATTTGAAAAAATTATTAAAACAAATTTCGTTGAAAATAGACATAAAAAAGCCGGACAAGAATATTGTCCGGCAAATATTTAAGTTAGTCTTGTTTATTTCTTTTTGTGCAAGGGAGAAAGATACAGATCCAATGCCGACACCATACTTGGCACCATTGGTAGTGGTGCTTTAATTTCTAATTTAAGTCCGGCATCCTCAACAGCTTTAAAAGTATTGCTGCCAAATGCACCAATCAAAGTTCCGTTCGGTTTATATTTAGGAACATTATCAAACAAGCTTTTTATACCGCTTGGGGTAAAG
>JANLSA010000179.1:0-15644 GCA_031362085.1 Bacteroidota bacterium
CTTTCAATTGTTGCTACTATCATCAGTGTGGCGGTAATGATTATTACGTTGTCATTTGCCAACGGTTTCCAGGAAAGGATTAGTCAGAAAATTTTTAGCTTTCTTGGACATATACAGGTACAGGATAATCAGCCGGATAAAGCAGTATTTGCCGAAGAAACTCCGATTTATCATAATCAGCTTGCAGTATCTGATATAAAAAAGAATCCCAATGTTGAAAGCATTCACTCCTTTGCCACCAAATATGGCATCTTAAAAACAAAGGATGAAATGGAAGGAGTGAAATTTAAAGGAGTGGATAGCAGTTATAATTTTGATCGCTTTAAAACATTTATGATTGAGGGAAGACCCGTTCAATTTAATGATTCCACGTATAGCCGGGAAATTGTAATCTCATCCTATACCGCAACTCAATTAAAATTGAAATTAAATGACCGTGTGTTAATTTATTTTATCAGACCGGGAAGTTCTATTGGCGATGAAGATAAATACCGTGCAGACAAACTTACCATCACCGGCATTTATAAAACAGGAATAGAAGACTACGATAAATATTTTGCCATTGGTGATTTAAAACTCATCCGGAAACTGAATGGTTGGGGGGCAGATGAAATTGGGGGATATGAAATTTTTTTGAAGGACTATTCAAAGATTGATAAGGTATCGGAAGAAATTAGACTGGCAGATAGTTTTCCTGCCACCTGGGAACCGAAAAGTGTAAAAAATATTTCTCCTAATATTTTTGACTGGCTCAATATGCAGGATGTAACCCGGAATGTGCTGATCGGAATAATGATAATCGTTGCTATTATTAATTTAATCACTTGTCTTATCATCCTTGTTCTGGAACGCATCCGGATGATTGGTGTATTAAAAGCATTGGGAAGTACGAACTGGACCATTCAGAAAATTTTTATTCAGCATACATTACTAATCACCCTTACCGGAATTCTTATTGGATTCATAACCGCATTAGGATTACTCTATCTACAGCAAGAAACGGGTTTTATTAAACTAAAAGAAGAAGCCTACTACCTGAGTGAAGCGGCTGTAAAAATTATTTGGTGGCAAATTGGGTTAATATGTGGCGGTACATTTTTAATTTGTTTATTGGTGCTAACAATACCTTCTCTGCTCATAAGAAAAATTCAGCCGGTGAATGCAATTCAGTTTCGGTAGTTTGAAGATTAAATTTACAAATCGAAACTATTTTTATTTTTTCATTTCAAATGTGAAAGTAGAATCCCAGTTGCCACTGCTGCATTTAATGATTCTGCTTTCCCGATTTTGGGGATTGAAATTCTATCAGATGCCATTCTCAATAAAGACTCATTGATTCCTTTTGATTCGTTTCCAATGATGATTATTCCTTCTTTTATTTTTCCCAGATCATTAACCGGTCTTCCATTTAAAGTAGCTGCATAAACTGTTATGTCTCTCTGCTCTTTTAACCAGGGAATAAGTTCTTTGCATAAAATAGTAACTCGTGCAATACTGCCCATAGTTGCCTGTACTACTTTTGGATTATACATATCAGCACACTCAGGGCTGCAAACTATATTTTTAACTCCAAACCAATCGGCAATTCGGATAATAGTTCCCAAATTTCCCGGATCCTGAATTGTATCCAGCACAATTGTTATTTCATTTTTTACTGCAATAGAATTAATCGTTTCTATTTTTTTTATAACAGCTACAACCTGGTTAGGCGTTTTTAGCTGCGAAATTCTTTCAAGCTCCTGCTCAGTTAATTCAAATTTCTCAATGGTATCCGTATTCTTTTTATTTAAATCCAACCATTCTTTGGTTGCGTAAATCTGTTTTATGTCAACAATCCCTTGCCATACTAAATCTTCAATTATTTTTGGCCCTTCGGCAATAAACAACCCTTCACCATCCCGGCTTTTTTTATGGGCTAAACTTTGAATATATTTGACCTGCGATTTGGAAAGCATATTATCCGTTTAAAAATTATAATGAGTATAAAAAAGCCTCGGTTTTCCCCTTTTGTAAAAATAAGCATTGCAGCGTTTGCTGTTACTTTATTTACAGGCTGTGGTATTCTACCAAAAAATTATCAAAAAAATAAGCCATTTGTATTCGACACCCGGGTAGAAGTTGTTGGGGAAATGTCACGAGAAAAAAAAGACCAGCTCAGTTCACAGCTCTATAATCAACTTGATGATAGTATGCAGGTAAGATCTGCTCAGAAATTTCTGCATAGTAATCTGAATAAACCTCCGCTCTTTGATACGGCCGCAGCAGAAAAATCAATGGTGTTTATGAAATCACTTTTGAAATCATCGGGTTATTATTATAGTGAAATAACCTATACATATATTGTAAAAACAAAAGGAGATCAGCAACGTACGTATGTAAAATTTATCGTAAAGCCTTCGAAATTAATTACGCTGGATTCGGTTAGTTATAATTTTGAAAATACCGAGCTTCAAAAAATTACAATTGAAAATTCAGCCGATGCTATTGTAAAAAAAGGAGATGCATTTGCAAAAGGTCCTATGTCTGCAGAAAGAGACCGGATTGTAAATCTTTATCGCAATAATGGATACATGCGTTTTACATCCAATGAAATTATTGGTTTGTGGGATACACTGGATATTGAATTGCTTCAACCCAGTTTTGATCCATTTGATCAGATTGCCCTCTTTGAAAAATTGAAAGCCCGAAGGGAAAAACCAACTGCCAATCTGGAATACCGGCTTAAACCGGGATACGATACTATAAAACTTACAAAATATTATATTGGGCATATATCTGTTTATCCGGATATAAGCCCGGATACAGTAAACCAAAAACAGAAAATTGTTCTACTCGATTCCGGGAATCTTCGAATCAGTTATTCAAGATATTTATTCAAGCCAAGATTTTTAAAACGAAATATTTATTTGCAACATGGCGACCTCTATCGCCAGGATGATTTAGTACGCACTATTGACCGCTTCAATTCATTAGGCGCCTGGAAATTGGTAAATATTGAACCGGTTGCAAGAGTAAATTCAGATTCAGTTGATTTCAAAATAAGCCTTTCACCTGCCGATAAATATAGTTATGGTGTAACGCTTGAAGGAAATAACAGCCAGAGTACCATAACCGGAAGACTTTGGGGTATTGGTATCAATTTAGATTTTCAAGATCGCAATACCGGAAAAAGTGCCAACCATTCAGTAACCAATTTTCGATATGGGGTAGAGTTTGGAAGTAAAAAAGGGATACAAACACAACAAATAACAGCTAATCATAATATTTATTTCCCCAGGCTGCTTGATATAAAGGCTATCCGGGTAGAAAAATTTCTTTTTTTAAAACCCTGGAGGGACAATGCAAAAGCAATTCGTGAAAATGCTAAAACAGTTTTTTCTTTTGGTGCAGGTTTAACTGATCGTATCGATTATTTTAATCAGAAATCAATCAACCTGGCTTGGGGCTATGAAACTTTTTGGAAAAACCAATCCGCATCTGTCCGTATTCCCAATATCGAATTTTCATCATTGAATATCCGGGACAGCCTCGCTAAATTAATTTTAAACAACCCCATTTTAAAAAATTTATTTACAGATGGATTGATTCTTTCATTATCTGGTAAATATGATTTAAGCTGGGGAAAATCAAATAGATTAAATTTTTTCCGATTTAGCGGAGAAGAGTCTGGATTGCTGACCGGTGTAATAAAAAATAATTTTTTTGACACCAACCTTTACCGATATATAAAGGTGGAAGCCGAAATATCACGTAAAGAAGTTTATAAAAAATGGGCAGATGGTACTGATAAAACGGCATTAGTATTACGGTTGATGGGCGGTGTTGGTTATGAACTCGGCTCCACCATAAACCCTGCTAAAAGAAATAACCTTCCATTCTTTAAAGCATTTTTTGCCGGAGGGCCCAATAGTATGCGGGCATGGCAGTTGCGCAGGCTTGGACCCGGATCGGTAATAAAAAGTTTTGCAAGTACACCTGAGCGGTTTGGCGATGTGCAACTCGAAGGGAATATTGAATACCGGTTTCATCTTTTTAAATTTGGAATTGCAAAAGTAAATGGAGCATTATTTACCGACATGGGTAATGTTTGGTATTTAAAAAAAGAAGCAGCTCCATCTGAACCCGAATCCGTTTTCAACATCAGTCGCTTGTGGAAAGATATTGCAATCGGTATCGGTGGCGGGTTACGAATTGACCTGAGTCTTTTTATACTCCGCCTCGATTATTCATATAAAGCAAAAGATCCAAGCCCGGATATAAATAATGCTTCATCACAAAACAAATGGTTTTATAATATCAAACCGTTGAATGGAACATTTCAATTAGGAATTAATTATCCTTTTGTGTTATGATCTTTTTATTTCTTTTCCTTAAGTGATTCTGCAAACTCATCAATCGTCATTGCGTTTTCATTTTTATAATCACCAATTCGTGTACGGCATAAGCTGCTTAAGTAAGCACCACAGCCTAATTCATTTCCAAAATCAAAAGCAAGGCTTCTGATATAAGTTCCGGTTCCACAAACAACTTTAAAATTTACAACTGGCAATTCTATCTCCGTTATCTCAAATTCTTTTATCACAACTGCCCTTGGTTCACGTTTTACTTCCTTTCCCTGTCTTGCCAGTTCATACATTCTTTTACCACCCACCTTAATGGCAGAAAAAGCAGGAGGCAGTTGTGCTATTTCACCGATAAATTTTTTAGTAGCCCCCCGTATCTTCTCGTCTGTAATTGTATCTATTGGTTTGAAATTTTCCGGTTCTCCTTCCAGATCATAGGTAGGTGTAGTAGCACCAAGCGTAAATGTTCCGGTGTATTCTTTTTCCTGCGCCATATATTCATTTATCTTCTTGGTAAATTTTCCGGTGCAGATAATTAATAAACCGGTAGCGAGTGGATCTAAAGTACCCGCATGACCTACTTTTCTTATCTTAATCAAACTCCTGATTTGTTGTATAGCATCAAAACTTGTTCGTCGAAATGATTTATTAATCAGCAATACCTGCCCTTCCTCAAATTTGTTTTTTGAATTATCCATTGAAGCAAAAGTAAAGAATTGCAGCAAGTTACCTGTAGCTGATTGCTGCAACTCGCATGCTGAAATTAAATCGACATCCGCATTTTCAACTCAAGGTATTTATTCACAGTATTCACTGTTAAGTTTTGGGGAGGTGTAAGAATGGAAAGTATGCCATGTTTATGCAATTCTTTTACCATTAATCTTTTTTCATAAGCAAATTTGCCCGCTATTGTTTTGATATAGATTTCTTCAATGCTTGCTGCTTTTTTTTCATCTACTATTTTTAATTCGGTATTTTCAAAAAACACAACCAGCAATAAATGATGTTCGGCAATTTTTTTTAAGGCGGGCAAACTGCGTTGTAAACCTTCCGGGCTTTCAAAATTTGTAAATAAAACAAGTAAGCTCCGGTTGGTTATGCGGTTCCGGATTACGGCATATAATTTTTCAAAATCCTGCTCTAAATATTGCGTCTTCTGATTGTAAAGTGTTTCTAATATTTTGTTGATCTGCGTTGGTTTTTTATCGGCTTGTACAAACGCATCTAAATTTTCTGCAAAAGTTATCAAACCGGCTTTATCCTGTTTTGCAAGTGCTACACTGCTTAATACTAATGAGGCATTGATTGCATAGTCCAGTAAGGTTAATCCTTCAAAAGGCATTTTCATAATCCGGCCTTTGTTTATCACACAATAAATCTGCTGGCTTCTTTCATCGGTAAAATTATTTACCATCAAATCACCCCGTCTTGCAGTTGCTTTCCAGTTGATCGTACGAAAATCATCTCCTCTCACATATTCTTTTATTGCTTCAAACTCCATACTATGACCCAATTTTCTTACTTTCTTCACTCCGGTTTCCCGTAAACTATTTGCAACAGCAATCAACTGAAATCTTCGCATCTGAATATATGAAGGGTAAACACGAACAGTATTAGCTGCGGCAAAAGAGTATTTTCTTTTTATGAGTTGTAAAGGGCCGGAAATAAATACATTAATATTTCCAAAACCATATTCACCCCGGCTTGTTGGCCGCAATGTATATAAAAGTTGTTCGTTGCTATTACCAGCGATTCTTAATTTACGAATCCACGTCCGGTCCTGAAATTGAAAAGGTAATTCATCAATAACACTTATATGCACAGTGAAAATGTAATTATTCTTCAACAGCAGTGACACTTTATTCGTATCACCCAGGCTGAATCGTTCAGGGGTTATCCGCTGAGCTTCAAACCCATTTTTTTTTCCATAACAAAACAGGATATCAACAACTATTGCGATGCCGAGCAATAAAAAAACCATTGTGCCTAATGGAAAAAGGAAAGGGAAAAAATAACTCAGTACAAAAAATACCACACCGGCAGCGCCAATGTAATACACAATTTTATTTATGAAAAAAGATTTAAGCAATTTTAAATTTAATATTGATGATTGAATATTTATTCAGATACCAGATAATAACTAATTGTTCTTTATCTCCAGAACTATTTATCCGGTATCAGAACTTCTCTACTGTGAATAGTTATTATTTGTTATCTATTCACTTTTATTTATCATTTACTACCTCGGTACTTCCATCGCCTGAATAATTTGTTTTATCACATCATCTTCTGTTATTCCTTCCATTTCTTTATCCGGGGCAAGAATGATACGATGACGTAAAACGGGTGCAACGATATCTATAATATCCTCAGGTGTTACAAAATCTCTGCCCCGCATAGCGGCTGTTGCTTTTGATGCATTCATGATTGCAAGTGATGCTCTGGGTGATGCTCCGAGATAAATCGATTTATGATTTCTTGTTTGATGAATGAGTTTTCCAATAAAGCTTAACAATTTTTCATCGATGATAATTGTTTTTATCTGCTGGCGCAATGCAACTACTTGTGCCCCGGTAATTGCCGGCTTTATCATATCCAACACCGATGAATTTCCCATTTTATGAAATTGCGTAAGAATCGTTATCTCTTCCTGCTCGGTTGGATAGGGAACAATTATTTTAAATAAAAAACGATCCAGCTGAGCTTCGGGTAGCCGATAGGTTCCTTCCTGCTCCACCGGATTTTGTGTAGCTAGTACCATAAATGGGTTCGCCATTAAATAGGTTTTTCCATCAACAGATGCTTGTCGTTCTTCCATAATCTCTAATAAAGCCGATTGTGTTTTTGCCGGTGCCCGGTTTATTTCATCTACCAGAATCAGGTTATTAAAAACAGGACCTTTCTTAAATTCAAAATTTGATTCGCGGGGATTGAAAACCGGTGTACCTAATACATCACTTGGCATCAGGTCGGGTGTAAACTGAATACGCCCAAATCCAACATCAACACTTTTTGCTACCAATTTTGCCGTCATTGTTTTTGCTACACCCGGTACGCCTTCAATTAAAACATGCCCATCGGCCAGTAATGCTGTAATGATTAACCGCACCATTTCATCTTGTCCAACAATTATTTTACGTATTTCGCTATATATGGTTGTGACTGCATTATTCAATGCTGTTAAATCGGTACGTTGCTGAAAAATTTGTTCTTCCATTTTATTTCAATTTAAATTATTTTTTTAAAAAAATTAAACAACTTTGCCTTAAGTCTCTTTATAGAATTATAAGTTATTAACCCCTCGGCGGAGTTATTTCAAAATTTATCTTTAAAGGCCCCTAGGGCCGAAATACTAGTAGAAAATAAAAGAACCCGAATGCTTTTAGCTCCATCGGAGCAACATGTTTTATATTTCGCTCCGATGGGGCTCATAAAATCATAATAAAATCGATTTTTCTACTAACATTCTGCCCCGCACTTGCGGGGCTAAATAAATTATCTCGTCAACCGGTTTTATTTGTTTTTCAATATCATCAATTACTTCTTTTACGTTTTTTTATAAAATTCTTCCAGCTTCAGATGAAATATTTTTAATTGTTCATCTGTTACATTCGTTCTTTCCAATTTATTTATAAAACCCACAATTGATTTTAATTCTTCTTCCGGGAAACCTGTTTTGAATTGAAGTGCTTTTATAAAGTTTTCATTTAACTGACCGGTTGCCAATTTATAGCGGTTCCGGATATTCTCCAGAAAATAAGCACTCATCTTGCGGCTAAGATTTCGATGATCGCCCCTGTCGAAATAAAGTCTTCCAATCGTTTTTACAAATTCCAATGAATCGTTGGCCGGCTTTTTTATTATAGGAATGAAACGTTGCTTACGCCGCATCTCAATTAATACATACAATATTAAAAGCATAAGTGCCGCAATAAATGCCCATTTCAATCCACGATGCTGAAACAAAACACTCATAAATCCTTTCTTTTCCTGGTTATCCGAACGACTATTATTATTTTCAAATCGTTTGTTCAGATAATATTCATCCCATACTACCTGCTTTTTATTTTTTGATAAAAATGCCATTGCATTTTCATAATAACTCATATTATTTTTATACAACAAAAAATAATTGCTGAAAGCAAGCGGCGCTTGATGTACAAATACATTTCCTTTGCCTGCTTTTAATTTTATAAAATTTACATTATCCAGATTATCATACCCCAGGTTAAATGCCCGGCTGGTATCCGTTTCAATAAAATAATTACTGAATTTGCGGCCGGGATATTCGTATTCAATCTTTTCTTTCGCAAAACCGGGTTGCAATGAAATGTGAAGTGTATCATCCTCTCCTCTTGATGAGTACAATAAGCTGTAATCAAAATAGGTTGAACTTATTTTAAAAGCTTTCTGCGCATTATCGGCAATAAACAAACTACTGATAAAAATATCATTTCCGCTTTTTACAAAATCCATCAACTTGGCCAATTCATTATCATCCGGCATAAAATAAGGCGAAACGATAATCAGCAATTGCCTGTCATCATAGATAGAAAGCGAATCCCAGTAGCCCGGTTCTTTGTTATTCTTACTGATGTTTGCATCCGGAAAAAAAAAGTTCAGACTATTAAATGCAATATAGGTTGCATAAGGGATTTTATCTTTAGTACGAAAGCTTAACCGTTTATTTAATACTTTTCTTGAATCCTGTTTCTCTGCAGTTAAGATCATATAGATAGCAGCCCCAACCACTAATGCAAAAATAATATGTGGTATATATTTTTTCATTTTCTCAAAAGTCTGTTCTCGAATTTTTCAAAATCGTTTTTAATAACTGAATAGGTTTCTTTATTTACCGGGAAATCGCCAAACCAGGCGTACTCGTAATTACGGGTGAGTTTAAAAAAATCGCTGTAGTAAACTGAATTGTGCAATTGCATCAAATAATCAAAATTGGTACGGTCCTGTTTATATTGAATGATATTTTTACCGGCAAGTGATTTAAGCACCTGCAAAAAATGAAGACGCACTGCCAATTGATAATTTCCGTCATTCAATGCACGGGCAATTCTTTCTTTATAATTTATTTCAAAAATATTTTCTGTTTCCATTATTTGATTTTCCTTAGCTATTCTTTTCACATTCCGGCGAAACAGCCCGATATTATTACCCTCTAAATAAGAAATCAAGGCATAGGCAAATCCTCCGATAATAATTAACCACATTACTGTTTTAAACCACACCTGTTCACGCAATGGCAGATTGCTGTTAATTACCAATTCCTTTTCTTTTTCAAATACATGATTCGCATACCAGAAATCTTTATCCTGTTGCATTCTTTTTTTTACCGAGTCGGGAATTCGATTTACCTGAAAGCTGTCAAGTGTTATTGAATTTTTTAAATCAAAATATTCAAGAGTATCTTCTTTATTTACAAAATCAGACTTAGTTGTTTCATCAACTTCAGTAGTTATAGAATCACTTGTATAGGGATCTTCAACTACGATTTGTGATTTTAGAGTTGTGTCATCCTGGGTTGTTTGAGAAAAACACAATGTATTTATTAACAGGAAGTGAAATACAATTCCAATTCTTACTAAGTTGAACCTGATATTGAGGGTTTGGGAAAAAATCACTTACGCTTCCTCCTCATTTAATTTCAGTGATAATTTTTTTTGCAGTCGTATGGGATAGAGAATGAAATACCAAATGACAAATAAAACTGAAAGTGCAAAAATAATTGTTGTAAGAAAAGAGATATCATTATACAACCGGGTAATAAATCCTTCGAAAAATGCTGCTAATGCCAATACGGGCAATAATCCAACAATAATTTTTATACTATCCTTTGCACCATTTTTAAAAGCATCCCACCTGCGAATTGTGCCGGGGAATAAAAAACTTTTTCCCAGAATAACCCCAGCTGCCGCTCCAATTATTAATGCAGTCATTTCAAGTGTGCCATGTACAAATACAACCAGCCAAAAACTTAAGCCTAACCCTTGTGAAGCAAATAGCTGATCAAAGACACCTACCATAGCCGCATTTTGTGAAAGAATATACATACTCGGCACTCCGCAAAACAAACCTGAAGTATAACCCATCATCATGACCCGGATATTGTGAATCATTAAATGCAGCCAGCTTAAAAATGGGTTACCGGATTCATAAATACCAAATGGGTTCCCTTTTTTAATATTCTCAATTGTTTTGTCAACATACCCATCTCCAAACATTCTTCGCACCATTTCTTCGTCCTGGCCGGAAGTAAAAAACCCGATTGCAAAAAAAAGTAAAAACAAAATGAATGTAAAAAGAATAGTGCCATGATGTTTACGTATGATAAGTGGCAAATCCTTTTTCCAGAACGTAAGAATCCGGTTCGATTCTTCTTTCCGGTTTTTATAAATACTTAAATAAATTTTTGACGCTTCTGTATTAATAAACTTTGTAACCTTCCCGGAAGGATAAAAGGTTTTTGAGTAAGCAAGATCATCCACCAATTGAGTAAAATCTTTTGCCATATCGTCCGGATCGTCCGATGGCATATGCTGGTTTTTAACCCAACGGTCTTTATTTTTTTTTATAAACAGTGCTTCCCGCATTGATTGTAATACTTGCGGTGTAAAATAATGTATTTTATAAAAAGTTGTTGCCTGTTTCTTAAAAAAGAAAAATATTAACTTACTTTCCATGCTGATTAAATAAATGCCGGCATGGCTGTAATTAAAGTACCTACCAATTTTAATATTGACCTTGAATTTGAGATACCGGAATTCTACCGAAGGATGTTTGCATTGCTTATTGATATGCTGATTGAATATATTTATCTCAGAATAGCCAGTGCCATTTATGATTCCATTGACAATAACAGAAATTCTTTTGATACTGATGCCGGTTACGATATGGCAGCCATTGGAATCCTACTTTTTCTTCCTGTTTTAATATATCATGTGGTACTGGAAATAACCATGAATGGACAAAGCATTGGCAAAAAAATTATGAAGCTTCGGGTGGTAGATGAAAACGGAGGCCGGCCAAGCATCAGTCAATATTTAATACGATGGTTACTGCGCCTCGGAGATGTCTGGATAGTTGCTATACTTCTTCTTTTGCTTTCGATGCCCTATTTTATGCGGGATGCCGAATCCATTTTTTTAATACTGGCCGTATTAGCTTTTTTTATTACGGATATAATATTGGTGATATCATCAAAAAAAGG
This sequence comes from Bacteroidota bacterium, assembly GCA_031362085.1. GTDB lineage: Bacteria > Bacteroidota > Bacteroidia > Chitinophagales > Chitinophagaceae > VBAR01. The sequence goes on from JANLSA010000179.1 coordinate 11,566, forward strand.
ACAACGGCTTGGAGACATATTGGCACGAACCATTTTAATAAAAATAAATACAAAAGCGGATATTGAAGACACGGTTTTCCAGGAAGTGTCGGACAGTTATGTCCCTAGTTTTCCTGAAATAATGAAACTAAACGATAACGACATAAATGCAATAAAAAATATTTTAGACACATCCCGCAAAAAAGGGGATTATCATATGGCATCTGCCGCCAGTGAAAAAATTAAAGCACACCTCAAAATCGAATCCGCACTTTCTCCATTTGATTTTTTAGAAATTGCGTTGAAAGATTATAATTATTTAAGTACAAAATAAAAAAGCACCCGGTTGAATGTTCAAACAGATGCTTTTCTAATAAATTTAAAATTACATACTCATCATTACAGATGCAAAACCAATCAGCATAAACAATAAACAGATTATCATAATAATCCCCCAGAATGCCATATAGTTTCTTAAACCGGCAAAACCAGCATTTAAAGTTCCCTGATCATTTGTTTTTAATGCTGAACTGATTTTATTTGCATAGTTGAGTAAGAAAACATTTCCTAGAATAGTTAATCCTCCCATAATTATATACATAACCATAGCCGCCCCTCCGGCAAATGCCATACTTCCGGCAAATCCGTCATTGGATTCAAACCGGTTAAAACCGCCTGTTGCTTTACTCATCATAACCTGAAAAAGCAAACCAAAAATAACAAGCATAGCTCCCATAATAATACCGCACCAGGCAAGTATCCTGCTCCATTGTGCAGAAGAACTCATAGTAGATGCTGTGTTAGCTTCAATCGTTAATCCGAATAGATTTTTGTTTTCCTGATCCATGATTTTTAAGTTTTGGTATATATAAAAATAAAGTGATGAAAGAAGACGGACAAATTTATTTAATTCCTGTATTTTATAATAAAAAACAAATCCGAAAAAACAAATAAAAGTGAAAACAACGCTACAGCTATTGTGTATATGGCATGCCTGACTAAATATTTAAATGCCTTATTGAATCCATTTTCGTCAGATTGATTAATCGCTTTCTGAATAGAAGAATTTAGCTTTTGGTAGAAAAAGACCTGGCAGGCAAACATAATCATAGCTGCTATTGAAAGCAATGGCAAAATAGAAAGATAGAATGTTAAAAATGAATCATCATAATCCGATTTCCTTTCAATCAAAACAACTATGTTTCTAACAAAAATAACTATGCATACAAGTATACTTATTACTAAAAAGAACCTGACTAATTTTGCAAACTTCAGTAAATGCCCCACGCCTTCACTGTTCAGCTTAATCGAAAAAATTTCATCAGTATTTTCTTTTTCCATTCTTGTTTTTTAATAAGCTCTTGCAAATAGTACACGTCGTTTTGAAGGCTTACCAGTTAATATACATTTACCTTCTTCCATTTCATTATTTAAGGGAATACATCTTATGGTTGCTTTTGCTTTTTCTTTTATCGCATCTTCTGTTTCGGTAGTTCCATCCCAATGTGCTGACAAAAAACCACCTTTTCCATCTAATAATTTTTCAAATTCATTCCAGTCATCCACTTTCGTAATATGCTGCTCACGATAAGCCAGTGCTTTATCAAACATTGCCTGTTGAATTTCTTCCAGCAAATTCTTGATTACTTCTGCTATCCCATCTAATGAATAGGATTTCTTTTCCTTTGTATCACGCCTTGCTACTTCCACAACATTGTTTTCTAAATCCCTTGCACCCAGTGCCATCCTAAGCGGCACACCCTTCATCTCATGCTCTGCAAACTTCCAGCCCGGTCTTGCGTTATCATTATCGTCATACTTTACCCGAATGTTTAATGCTTTTAATTGTGCTACCAATGGCAACACTTTTTCATCAATCATCTTCTTTTGCTCTTCGCCTTTATAAATGGGGATAATAACAACCTGTAGTGGTGCAATTTTGGGTGGCAATATCAATCCATCGTCATCGCTATGCGCCATTACCAATGCGCCAATCAATCTTGTACTTACGCCCCAACTGGTAGCCCAAACAAATTCCTGTTGATTTTCTTTATTAGAAAATTTTACATCAAATGCTTTTGCAAAATTTTGACCGAGAAAATGTGAAGTACCAGCTTGCAATGCTTTTCCGTCCTGCATCAACGCTTCAATACAATATGTATCGATGGCGCCGGCAAATCGTTCACTTTCTGTTTTAAGACCGCGAATTACCGGCAATGCCATAAATTCTTCGGCAAATGTTGCATATACTTCCAACATTTTCCTTGTCTCTTCTATTGCCTCATCGGCGGTTGCATGAGCTGTATGACCTTCCTGCCAAAGAAATTCTGCAGTACGTAAAAATAAACGAGTACGCATTTCCCACCGCACCACATTTGCCCATTGATTTATCAATAATGGAAGATCGCGGTAACTCTGAATCCAATCTTTGTAAGTATGCCAGATGATTGCTTCGCTAGTAGGCCGGATAATTAATTCTTCATCCAGCTTTGCATCCGGGTCTACCATCAGTTTTCCTTTTTTATCTGGATCTGCTTTCAGGCGATAGTGAGTGACGATGGCACACTCTTTTGCAAAACCTTCCGCATGACCCTCTTCTTTTTCCAAAAAACTTTTTGGAACAAATAGCGGAAAGTATGCATTCACATGCCCGGTGTCTTTAAACATTTTGTCTAATGCGTCACGCATATTTTCCCAAAGAGCATAGCCGTACGGTTTTATTACCATACAACCACGAACTGCCGAGTAGTCAGCTAAGCTTCCTTTAATTACAAGGTCATTATACCATTGCGAATAATCCTGTGCCCGTGATGTGATCTCTTTTGCCATTTACTTACTGTTTTGTATTGTGTTTGATTTTACACTTTTTTTGGTTTGAAATTAAAGAACGAATTGAAATATATGAAAGCTTAATAGAAATACAGAACGATGAACGGAGCGAATCTTCCACTGGAAGATTCGAAGGCAACGGAAGTTTAATCAGGGAACCTTAGCCAGGTTCAAAAAATTCAACTTCAGAGTTTAACGCCGGCAAAACCTTAACAGAAACTTTAACACTGTCCCACACAATTTTTTTTCCGATGGCAGAATCTTTGTGCCAATAATAAAGTGCTTTATAAAAACTTGCACAAAAGTAGTAACTTCAATTTTAAATAATTAAATCAGTTGCCATGAAATCATCAATTTTACTTCTGGCTTTAGTTTCAACGGCTTTTAGCAGTTGTACAACCTCTTACAAAACCGGTCAAACTCCTGACGATGTTTATTTTTCTCCCGCCCGTCCGCAAGATGAATATGTACGAGTTGACAAGGAAGATGAACGTGAATACAGGAGTGATGAATATTATTATGACGACCGCTACCTGCGTATGAAAGTTAGCAACCGCAGCCGCTGGAGCGAATTAAATGACTGGTATTATTTTGGCGACCGTTACCGTTATAGTTATTATAATAACAATATCTGGAGCAATCCCTGGAACCCGAATACATACTGGAATAACTATTATAATCCCTATTGCATCAATTATGGTGTTGTGAATTACAAAGTGAATTCTGTTGTAAATCGGCCACGTACTTTTAATTTGAATACTTACAATAATAACCTGCTTACAAATAAAAATTATACAAGTACAAATACAAGTACTTACAGCAATCCGAAAATAAATACATCTGGTAGCAACACAAACAGAAGCAACAACAGTTCAAGAGGCAGTGTAATACGAGATATATTCAGTGGTGGAAACAATAATTCATCGTCCAACAATAACAATAGTTCATCCCAACCACGTACTACAAACAGCAGTTCATCATCATCATCTTCTTCTTCATCGGGCAGTACTAGCACACCAGCCCCGGTAAGGAAGTTTTAAAATAATTATGAAGGGTCTGACCGGAGCATTGTCGCATGCTGACGCTCCGGTCAGCATCCCGACATCTGCCTTTGGCAGATCGTCAGGACTCTTCAACTTTTAGGAACACTATTGAGCAATTCAGCACAATCTTCATGAACTATAATAAACTCTTTATATGAAAAAAATATTTTTCATCACTTCTTTTATTGTATCGACAGTAATCGCCAATGCACAAGAACCGTCTGATGC